>JACDAM010000143.1 GCA_013695435.1 Burkholderiales bacterium
TCCGACCCAAGCAGTGTTGGCAGTCCGCCGTGCCGTTTCCAGTAACCGTGACTGACAATCGCGACCGGCGCTGTCCGGCCCGGTGTTTCTTCCTCCGGCAGAAAGGCACGACCGCGAACAGGCGCGATTCCCATGACGGAGAAGTAATTCGAGCTGACGACGCTCGCGTAAACGCGCCGGGTGTCGCTCTTCTCGCCAATTCCTACCATCGCGAGCGTGTAAGCCATCACGTCAGTGAAGACGGTGTTCTGCTGGCGGATGTCCTGATACGTCGGATACGAGAAGGAGCGGAAGGTGTTGGGATTCTTCTTGTCCTTCGAGAAGAGCTGCAGAACGTCCGACGGATTCGCGTAGCCGGGCGGCTGGACGAGCAACGTCTGCACGAGGCTGAAGACGGCGCTGTTCGCGCCGATGCCGAGTGCGAGAACGATGACGGCGGCAGCGGAAAATCCAGGCGCTTTCAGCAGCTGGCGAAGGGCAAAACGGAGGTCGTTCATAAGATTAGGCGTTGTGCTGCATTGATTGGGGAGCACAGGCTGCCAGCCTGTTCTTTTCGGCAGCCTGCCGAAAAGCTGCGCGGGGAACGGCGAGAGCACGTCCGCCGTCGTGTTGTCGGCTGGCAGCCGACAACTGCAGGCTGGCAGCCTGCGCTCCCCAGAGCTGTTGCGGTGCGCTCATTCGGTGCGGAGGGCGGCCATTGGGCTGATGCGAGTGGCGCGGCGGGCCGGCAGCCAGGTGGCGAGCAGGCCGGCGAGCGCGAGGACGATCGGCGCGACGGTAAAGGTAATCGGGTCTAACGAGCTGACTTGATACAGCATACTGCTGACGACTTTGCCGGTGGCGAGCGCAAGCAGCAGGCCGAGCGCGAGACCCGCGCCGAGCATCGCGGAGCCTTCGCGCAGGATCATCCATTGCACGGTGTTGCGCTGCGCCCCGAGCGACATGCGGATGCCAATCTCCCGCGTGCGGCGCGCGACCGAATATGCTTTCACGCCGTAAACGCCGACGACCGACAACCCCAGCGCGAGGATGCCAAAGACAGAGAACAAAGCGGCGCCCGCGCGCACGGTCCAGAGCTGCGCGTTGGTATCGAAATGTTGCGCAAAGGTTTTCACGGTCAGAATCGGCAGGACCGGATCGACGCTCTGCACAGTCCGGCGAAGGAGATCGGCGGTGGCGGCTTCGCTGCCCGACGCAACGGAGGCGAACTTCACGAAGAAGAACACGTTGCTCAGATATCCGCGCGCGAATGGCAGGTAGAGCGCGCCCGGTTGTTGATTGCCGAACAGGCTCATCTTCGAGGCCGGGACGATGCCGATAATTTCAATCGGCGCGCCGCGTTTGATCTCGCCGTCATCGACCGCGACGGCTGTTTCTGGCGCGGCGTTTTTATCGAGCGGGAATTGCAGGCGTTGCCCGAGCGCGTCGCCCTCCGGCCACAATTTCTTCGCGAGAATTTCATCGATGATCGCGACCGCGGGGCCGCCGGGTTGAGTCGCTTCCGCGGCGGTGAAACTGCGGCCACGCAAGAGCGGCAACCCGACCGTCGCGAAATAATCCGCACCGACACTGTTCCAATTCGCGGAGAAGGTCTGGCCATCCGCGGCCGTGGCCGGTTTGGCGTCGGACTCTGGGTAGGATCCGGCGCGTTGCACGGATCGCCGGATCGAGCTGTTCCCGAGCGGAACGAGCGCGGCAATGCTCGCGTGTTTCACTGCGGGCAAAGCGCCGAGCCGTTCGCCAATCGCGCGATAAAGATCCTGCGCGCGATTTTGGTCAAAGCCGCCCAGGCTCGCATCCACCTCGACGAGAAAACTCTGCTCCACCCGCAAGCCGAGATCGACCGAAGCCGCTGTCGTGGCACTGCGAATAAACAAGCCCGCCGCCGTGACCAGCGCGAGCGAGAGCGCGATCTGCACGACGAGGAGCGGATTGCGCGGCAGATATTTCCAGCGCGGCCGGCTGTGATCTTCGGCGGCGTTCAGCTTCAAATCGTCAATCGCGGCGACGCGCGACAATTTCAGCGCGGGCCCGAGCGCGAAGGCGAGTGTCCCGAGCAAAGCGAAAACCAGTGCTGCGACCAAAATGATCGGGCTCGTCCCGCTCACCCAGACGAGATCGGGTGCGATCCGCGCCAGCGAAGCGATCAGCAAATCGAGCGACCAAAGCCCGAGCAACAATCCGCAGGCGCCGCCCATGAGTGCGAGGACGAAGCCTTCGGTGAGCAGTTGCCTAACGATACGTCTGCGGCTTCCGCCCAGCGCGAGACGAATGGCGATTTCCTTCCGCCGCGCCGTCCCGCGCGCGAGCAACATGTTCGCCAGATTCAGGCAGGCGACGATCAGGACTACTGCCGCCATCCCGGTAAGGAGCGCGCCGATTGTTTTCATTGGCCCGGCATCTTCCGGATCGGTGCTCGTGCCGAAGCGCGAAAGCGGCGCGGTCATAAACGTTTGATCCTTTTGCTCAAGCGGAAAGGCGGCTTCCTCATTCGCCGCGAGGCCCTGCAAATTCGGGAGCGCGGCGGCGGCGGTCACGCCCGGCTTCAGCCGTGCGACGAGCAGGAGATTGCTCGCACCGCGATCCGAGAGTGTCTTGCGGCCGCCGGCCAACTGGCGCGTGACTTCTTCATACACGCCAAGCGGGACCCAAACTTCGGGCGCGAAAAGACTGGTCGTGCCGGTGAATCCTTTCGGCATGATCCCAACGATCGTGAACGGCCGGCCATTGAGCGTGAGTGTGCGTCCGAGCAATGCGGAATCGCGCCCCTGCTTCTGCCAATAGCTGTAGCTCACAATCGCCACCCGCTCGCCGCGACCGGGGGTTTCCTCCTCGGGCAGAAAAGCGCGACCGGCCGCCGGCGCGACGCCGAGCACGGAGAAATAATTCGCGCTCACCATGTCGGCGGTCGTCCGGCGCGTCTCCCCATTTTCGCCTAGACCGACGACGGTGGTGTCATGCGCGAAGACGCCGTCGAAGACGTTGTTGTGATCGCGAATATCGCAGTAGGTCGCATAGGAAAACGCGCGGAAGCTCTTCGGGTTCTTCTTATCCTGGGAGAAGACCTGCACGATTTCCGCCGGGCGGTGATACGACGGCGGAGTAAAGAGGATCGCGTGCACCAGGCTGAAGACGGCGGTGTTCGCGCCGATGCCGAGCGCGAGCACGATGACCGCGGCCGCGGTGAAGCCGGGCGCTTTCCAGAACTGGCGAAAGGCGAATTTGAAGTCGGTCATAATAGGAGTGCGCTAAGCGCGGGGTGCAGGTTCCGGGGAGCGCACGCTTGCAGCGTGCAGGCGATGGCATTTTGCCATCGCGAACTTTGGAAGGCGGGAAAAGAGGATCGGTTGCGGTTTAAGGCGGAGTTGCACGCCCCGAAAGTTCGTTTCGGCAGAATGCCGAAACCAGCACGCTGCAAGCGTGCGCTCCCCGGATTTGCTGGGCACGCGCGTGATCATTCGGTGCGCAGGGCTTGCAGTGGGTTTACCAGGCTGGCGCGGCGCGCCGGGATGAGGCAGGCGAGCAATGCGACACTCGCCAGCACCGCCGCCGTCAGGCCGAGCAGAAGCGGGTTATGCGGTGAAACCTGGTAGAGCTGCGCGGTGAGCAGCCGGCCGACGGCAAACGTTGCTCCAAGTCCGGCGACGAGCCCAATCAGCACCGGCGTCATACCTTGCTTCACGACCATTCGCAGGACGTCAATGGTTTGCGCACCTAGCGCCATGCGCACGCCGATTTCGCCGGTGCGTTGTTCGACCGTGTAGGCCACTGCGCCGTAGATTCCGACAATCGCCAGCAATAACGCGATGACCGCAAAGCCGCCGAGCAGCGTCATGGTCAGGCGTTGCTGGCCGAGCGATTGCGCGATGACGTTCTCCATCGTGTCCGGCTGAACGATCGGCAACGCGCTGTCGATCTTGTTCAACGCCACACGCACGATACCGGCGGTCGCTTCCGGCTTGGTCGACGTGCGGGCGGTGATGATGAAGAACGGGAAATTGCGCTGGGCCAGCGGGCGATAGAATTCAATCTCGTTTTCTTCGGCGAGCTGTTGAGAGCGCACGTCTCCGACGACGCCGACGACTTCGGCGGCCAGCCCGGTTCCGTTGTCGGTGCCGAA
>JACDAM010000144.1 GCA_013695435.1 Burkholderiales bacterium
GAGCCAGGTCGAGCTTCACCGGTCTGCCGGTTTTGATCGATCGATACAAAGCGGTGATGATGCGCACATCCGCCAGCCCTTCCTTGCCCGATGGTTCGGGAGTCTCGTCATTAAGCACGCAGTTCGAAAAATACACTAGTTCGGGCGCGAACTGATCGCGTTTGGCAAACGCGCGCTTGCGCGTCTTGCCGCCTATGGTCAGGCGATGCGTGAGTTCTCGGCGGCGATTTCGTAGCCCGGGTCCAGCCGCAGATCGCCTTTCGTACCGACAACCTGGTACATGGAAACGTCGGACGAGCCGAACCCGCTGACGAACTGCGCGAGGCGCTGATTCGGAAAGCGCATGGTCACGCCTACCATTTCCTCTATTTCCGAAAATCTCTCCTCACCGTTATTGGCGGCATACGCGAATACTTCCGTGGGCTCCTCGCGAAAAAGATAACGCGCAGCGTTGATGCAGTAAATCCCCATGTCATAGAGCGTGCCGCCGCCCAGGGCTTTTTGCAGACGAATATCGCCGGCCTTGATCTGCTGCGCGAACAGCGAGCTGAAAAAGCGCGGTTCACCGATCTTGCCCGATTGCACGATTTCCGCAGCCTTGAGGTTCGCTTCCTCGAAATGCAGGCGGTATGCGATCATAAGCTTGACCCGATACAGTTCAGTCGCCTTGATCATCGCCTCGCATTCTCTGACCGTCACCGCCATCGGCTTTTCGCACAGCACGTGAATGCCGGCACGCGCCGCCCGTTCCGTATATTCACGATGCAGATTGTTGGGCAGCGCAATGTAGACGGCATCGACCTCGCCACTTTTCAGGCATGCCTCGTATTGTTCGTAGGAATAAGTGTTCGGGACGTTATATTTTCTGCCCAGTTGTTTCAGCTTCAGCGGATCGTCCGAAACGAGCGCCGTCAGTTGGGAGTTTTTGCTCGCATGTGCAAAAGACGGCAGGACCGCAATCTGCGCGATGTAGCCGAGGCCGACAACGGCATAGCGGATTTTTCGCTTGGCAGCCTGACGTTTATTCATTGCCGATGCCTGCTGCGGTCTCTGCCCCAGCGCCGATATCTTCTTCAACGCCGCAAAGACCGAGGGCTTTCGCGCGTCCGGGTTTTTGCGCTGGTTTGTCCGGCTTCGCATGTTTGTCTTGGTCCCGGCTTTGGAAGTTTGTTCCGCAAAATCTTTCGCAGAGCTGGCAGTCATGGTTCGTCCTTTTAGGCAAATGCTAACGACACTTCGGGCTCGTAAGCCCGAGGCTCGCAGCAGCATCTGTGCCCGCTGGCGAGTGGTTCGCGCGAACCCAGCAAGGCCGCGAGAGCGCGTGATTGGCGCTGCATGCTTACTGTAAGACTTACACAAGTATGTAAATTGCACTCATAAGGGCGGTAAGAATTGCTCAATACGCAGCTATCACGCTCCCTGTATTGCAGCAGAGTGTTCGTTCTGCAACGGCATCATTTTTGCTGATGCGTGCATAACGCAATGATGCCGGGCAGTGCCTATGCGCTGCTTCAGACGCCGCGAAATCACTGTCAACCGCCCATTCACCTCAAAGGATACGCCATGAAGCTCAAACATATCGCCTTGGTCGCCGCCCTGATGTCAGGCGGGATACTGACAGCCACTCCGATCAACGCCGCGGACAATGTCGATAAGGCCGCGATGCGGCAGGCCGGCGGTCAAGTCGCCGAGCAGGACAAGAAGTTCGCCTTGGAAGCTGGCAAAATCGGCATGGCCGAAGTCGCCGCCGGTAAGCAGGCAGCCGAGAAGGGCACGGCGCCGGTCAAGGAATTCGGTCAGCACATGGTGCAGGACCACGGCATGGCGAACAAGAAGTTGATGCAGATCGCCGAGGACAAAGGCATTCAGTTGCCGCAACAGGTCGATAAAAAGCACCAGAAGATAATGGATAAGATGGCCGACATGTCGGGCGCCAACTTCGACAAGGAATATCTGGACGCGCAAGTCAAGGATCACAAGAAAGCCATCAAGGTTTTTGAGAAGCAGGCCGAGGACGGCAAGGATCCGGCACTCAAGCAATTTGCCGCCGAAACGCTGCCGACTCTGCAGGAGCATTTGAAGATGGCGCAGGATTTGCGGAAAAAAATGGCGAAGGCATAAGTCGTTTTAAGTCTCAGGCGACTTGCGTTCGCCGCTCGCGGCGACGGCGAATGTGCAGCGTTGCACGTACTGTTTGCGAGATCGTTACGATAGCAAGCTCGTCGCCCGCGGTATTGGCTTTTTGTTCGAGGGCGCTGGTTTCGCCCTGCTCAAGGCTCGCACGCCCAGAACAGCAAGATAACGCGATCGCAAAGAAAATCATGTCAGTATTGGCCGCTCAGGTTTTGCCCGCGCGCGAAAGTGTGCAACGCGCATTTACGCGCGATTATCAGAAGGTCCGCGCGGAAACAGAACGGTTGTGCGAACCGTTGGAAACCGACGACTACAACATGCAGTCGATGGCGGATGTCAGTCCGCCGAAGTGGCATCTGGCGCACACGACGTGGTTCTTCGAAAATTTCGTACTCGCCGCGTTCGTGCCCGGCTACCTGCCGTTCCATCCGAAGTTCGGCTATCTGTTCAACTCGTATTATCAGACTGTCGGAGCATTTCATCCGCGCGTTCAGCGCGCGTTGTCGAGGCCGACGGTCGCGCAGGTTTACGAATATCGCAGGCATGTCGATATGCGGATGCGCGAGCTGTTGATCCGTGCCGAAGGCGAGGCCCTGCAGGAAATCGGCGCGCGAATCGAACTCGGCTTGCATCACGAACAGCAGCACCAGGAATTGCTTCTCACCGATATCAAGCATGTGTTCGCCAGCAATCCTTTGCGCCCGGCTTATCATCGAGCGCCGCGGCGGCAAGAAGGCTCGACGGCGCTAGGCTCGACGGCGCTGCGTTTTCTTGAATATTCCGGCGGCTTGAAGCAGATCGGGCATGACGGCGCAGCCTTCGCCTACGACAACGAGATGCCGCGGCACCCGATCTACGTGGCCGGCTATGAGCTCGCTTCCAGATTGGTCAGCAACGGCGAGTTTTTGCGATTTATCGAAGCGGGAGGATACCGCGATTCGCGTCACTGGTTGTCCGAGGGCTGGAACGCCGTCAACGAGCGCGGCTGGAGCGCGCCCCTGTACTGGGAGCGCGACGAAACTGGCGCGTGGCAGGTCATGACGCTATCGGGCATGGCGGCGATCGACGAAGTCGAACCGGTCTGCCACGTCAGTTACTTCGAAGCTGATGCCTACGCGCGCTGGGCCGGCAAACGCCTGCCTACCGAGGCCGAGTGGGAGCTTGCCGTCCAGGCTTTGCCGATACAGGGAAATTTTCGCGAAAGCGGCAGGCTGCATCCGCAACCGGCAGAAAAGTGCGCATCCGGGGGCCCAGCGCAAATGTTCGGCGACGTATGGGAATGGACGCAAAGCCCGTATTCGGCATATCCAGGCTACCAGCCGCCAACCGGATCGCTGGGCGAATACAACGGCAAATTCATGTGCAACCAGTTCGTGCTGCGCGGCGGGTCGTGCGCGACGCCGCGCTCGCACATGCGCGCGACCTACCGCAATTTCTTCACCGCTGCCGACCGCTGGCAATTCAGCGGCATACGATTGGCGCAGGATCGCCCGGCGCGGAGTTCCCAGGACCAGCAGGCGCACAATCCATGAATGCCCTGACCGCGCAGAAAGCATCCGGCCGCGTGCGCCTTTCGGACTTGCAGCCGGAACCCGCGAACTTTGCCGACGATGTGGCCGCTGGTCTGAGTCAGCCGCAAAAAACGATTCCTCCCAAGTTTTTTTATGACGCGCAAGGGTCGCGACTGTTCGACGCGATCTGCGAGACACGAGAGTATTATCCGACGCGCACGGAAAGCGCGATCCTGCAGCAGCGCGCCGGGGAAATCTCCGAACTCGTCGGTACCGGTGTGCAACTGATCGAGATCGGCAGCGGCAACAGCCAGAAAGTCAGGCTGCTGCTCGATGTGCTGAAACCGGCGTCGTACATGCCGCTCGATATTTCACGCGAGCATCTGGAGCAGGCGGCCGATGCCATGGCGCGCGACTACCCCTGGCTCGAGGTCCATGCTGTTTGCGTCGATTACATGCAGCCGACGTTCGCACTGCTGCCGCGCTCGGCGCTCAGGAAGCTTGCGTTCTTTCCGGGCTCAACGATAGGGAATTTCGAGCCGCACGAAGCGCTCGCGTTTCTGAGACGATTGCGCCGGCTGGTCGCGCCGGGCGGGGCTGTATTGATCGGCGTCGATCTGAAAAAAGACGCCGGCATTCTCAATCGCGCCTACAACGACGCGAGCGGCGTAACAGCGCGTTTCAATCTAAACCTGCTCGCGCGCATCAATTGCGAACTGGACGCGGACTTCGACCTTGCGCAATTCGAACACGACGCGTTTTACAACGCGGCGATGGGGCGCGTCGAAATGCATCTGGTCAGCGCCCGCGTACAGAATGTTCGCGTGCGCGGCGAGCGTTATGCGTTCGAGTGCGGCGAAACGATACACACCGAAAACTCATACAAATACAGCGTGGCGCAGTTCCAGGTTATGGGCGAGGCAGCGGGTTTTAACGAGGTTCGCACCTGGACTGACGCCGACTGCTTATTCAGTCTGCACTACCTGGCCGGACCCGAGCCGGAACCAGAATGACATGGGTTTAAAACGAAGGAATGCGCGGGAACGACAATAGCGCGCGCTAGGCTTGTTCGTATCTGGCTGGGTTCGCCTGACCGACATTGCCGGTCGCCTTATCGATCAGGATTCGAAGCTGGGCGGCTAACGATCGGACCTCCGGTTCATGCAACATCCAGTTATGAGAGATCGGAAGCTCATAATGCTCAACGCTGGCGCCGGCGAATTGGTTCCAGCTTGATCGTTTCGCAGGCCGGCGCGGCGGTAAGCGATCGCACGTCCAGATCAGTTGCATTTTTCCGGGATAGAGGCGAGGCACATACTTGGGTCGCGCTTGAATCAAAACACTCTGCAGATACCGCCAAAACACGTCGCGTGGAATTGAAATACGACGAGTTAAACAAAGCTTCAAAACGTGCCTTTTCAGCGAAATAGGCATCACGTCTGCGACCCTCGGCGAAAATACATACGCTAATACCTTGGGGATACTAAGTAGCGCGCGGAGCCTGCGCGCATGGTCGCCCCAACTTTTCCTGCTTGTGACGCCCGGCCCCGCGCCAACCGGATCCAACATCGCGAGCAAAGCGACATCTTCCCCTTCAGCCCGCAGTTGCTGCGCCATCTCGAAGGCCACCATGGCTACGGCGCATTCGCCGATCAGATAATAGGGGCCATGAGGCTGGACCTGCCGGATCTCTCTCAAATTGGGCGCTGCCATTTCCTCGGTGCGCCGCAAGGGTGGATAACGCAAGTCCAGACCTTGCGGATTCAAACCGTAGAACCGCTGTCCCACGCCCAGATGCTTTCCGAGGATGCGCAGATCAACGCCCGGGCTGATATGCACGAAGAACAGTGGCGACGTATCACCTGTGGGATTAATCGGCACCAAAGAAATCCAGTCATCCAACGGACTGGCCTGGCCTAAAGTCTTGGCAAGATCAGCGGTGGTCGGCGCCTGAAAGACGGTTGCGAACGACAAGCGCCTGCCAAACGCCTTTTCGATTTCGGTGATGAGCCGGGTCGCGCGCAGCGAATCGCCTCCCAAGGCAAAGAAATTGTCATTGACGCCAACGTCAGTTTTCAACACCTCGGCGAATATCCCGGCGACGATTCGCTCGGTCTCGTTGCGCGGAGCGACGCGTTGGTTTTTGAGCTGGTCGGCGAGCTTGTCGGCAAGGCCGATGCGTTGCAGCTTGCCGGTCGGGCCTTTCGGGATCGCATCGACGATAACGACCCGGCTCGGCACTTTGAAATCGGCGATGCGCTTGAACAGAAAGGCGCGAATCGCCGCTTCGAACTCCTGCGCGCCTGCCTTGAGCACCACTGCAGCCGCGACATCTTCCCCCAGGGTGGGATGCGGCAACGCGAACGCGACCGCCTGCGCAATCGACGGATGTTCGAGCAGCGCTTCGTCGATTCACGCGGGCTGATTTTTTCTCCACCGCGGTTGATGATTTCCTTCAGCCGCCCGGTCAGGAACAGATAACCGGCAGCGTCCAGATAGCCCTGGTCGCCGGTTCGAAACCAGCCGTTGGCGTAGCTCGCGCGATTGGCTTCGGCGTTGTTCTCGTATCCGGCGCTGACATTGGCGCCGCGGATCGCGACTTCGCCGGTCTGTCCGGCGTCGAGCAAATTGCCTGCGGCGTCCATGATCGCGATTTCCGGGCCGGCGGCGAGACCGACCGAGCGCAACTTGCGCGGGCCCGGCGGCAATGGATTGCTCGCGATCTGATGGGCGGCTTCGGTCATGCCATAAGCTTCGATCACCGGCACCTTGAAGACCGACTCAAGCGCAGCCATGACTGCTGGCGGCAAAGCGGCCGATGACGAACGGATGAACCGCAGGGAATGGCGCGCGACAATGTCACGGTTTTCGCGGCAATGGGCCAAAACCGACTGATGCATGGTGGGCACTGCCGT
>JACDAM010000145.1 GCA_013695435.1 Burkholderiales bacterium
GACCGGCGCATTGATCGTGCTGCTTACCCTGATTGGCCGCGCGCTGTTCTACGTGCTTGTGATTCCGACAACCATGCCAGGCGCGTTTTTCTGGCGCAACAAAGGATTCGAGCAACACGCACGCGAGACGGGGTTGGCCAGGATGCCGCAAGTCGGCGTGCTGCCCGATGCGCATTAAGCTCTAAGTAGATGACTGGGTCCGCAACGGCAGCGGTGGAATCTGCCCCATGTATTCCAATCGAGAGAGGCGAATCGTGAAGATGTTCGAGTCGACTGTATTCAGGCAGCAAGGAAGCGAAAGCGGGGCGGTGTCGCTGCAGGTCAACGTAGGACACGCGAGCGAGGCTTGCGCCGGGCGGCCCAACGCCGACTTCTTCGGCAGCGTCCATCCCGACGATGATCGCCTGCAGAGCAAGGGCATTCTGCTTGCGATCGCAGACGGGCTTTCCGACGCTCGCGGGGCCTCCGAGTCTCTGGTCTACAGCCTGCTCACCGATTACTACGCGACGTCAGCCAGAGTCGAGGTGCGCCAGGCGCTGAGTAAAGTGATCAGTGCTACCAACCTCTGGATGTGCGCGCAAAGTCAACACAGCGACGAGGGGATGCTGAGCACGTTGAGCGCGCTGGCGCTGGTCGGCGACCGCTACCATGTTGCGCACGTTGGCGATACGCGCATTTATCATCTGCGCGGCGAGCGGTTCCGGCAGATCACGAAGGACCACGTTTGGCCGGTTCGCACGATGAACCACATCCTGCGGCGGGCCGTGGGTTTGGAAGAACACCTCGTTATCGATTTCCTCGAGGGCGAGATCGAGCCGTGCGACATGTTCCTGATGGTTTCGGACGGCGTTTGGGAGGTGCTGGGCGATCGCGCCCTGCGTGCCGCGCTTTTCGAGTGCGCGAATCCGCAAGCAGCCGCCGATAAGCTCGTGCAAGAATCGATACTCACGCAGAACCAGTACCTGGGCCTGAACGACGCGACTGCGGCGGTAGTCCTGGTCGAAGGCTGCGGTTAGGGCGTGTTTACGGTGACCCTGCCCAGATTGCTTTTGGCGCACGATCGCTGAGGGACAACTTTGATGCACAACTCTAACGTAGCGCGAGTCGACGACGCGGCAGAATCGCCGCCGTCCCGGCACGACGGCGCATGGACGAAAGTTTGCGTCATTGATGACATTCCGCGCCTGGGCGCGCGGGTCGTGAAAAGCGCGCGCGGCGACATCGCTGTCTTTCGCACCGCCGAAAACGAAATTTTCGCGCTGCGCGACCAGTGCCCGCACAAAGGCGGGCCGTTGTCGCAAGGCATCGTTTTCGGACGCAAGGTTGCGTGTCCGCTGCACAACTGGAACATACAGCTCGACGACGGCCACGCGGTTGCGCCTGACGAAGGCTGCACGCCGTCATTCCGCGTCAAAGTCGAGGATGGCGCTGTTTACCTGCGAATTTGAATCGCCTCGTTCCCGCGTTTTTTTGTATCGGTCAAGGGAGAAGTCAGTGAAGTCCTCGTTCTGGAAAGCCGGCCACCCGCCGACATTGTTTTCGGCGTTTCTGTATTTCGACATGAGCTTCATGGTCTGGGTGATGCTCGGGCCCCTCGGCGTGCAGATCGCCAGGGATCTGGGTTTAACCGCGGCTCAGAAAGGTTTGATGGTCGCAACCCCCGTGCTCGCGGGTGCGCTGCTGCGCCTCTTGATGGGCGTATTGAACGATCATCTTGGACCCAAGAAAACAGGGGTTGCCGGCCAGGCGATCGTGATCGCGGCGTTATTGGCAGCGTGGTTCTTCGGCGTCGAAAGTTACCAGCAGGTTCTGATTCTCGGTCTTTTCCTTGGGCTCGCCGGGGCGTCGTTCGCGGTCGCGCTGCCGCTTGCTTCCCGCTGGTATCCGCCTGAGCATCAGGGCACGGCCATGGGCATCGCCGGCGCCGGCAATTCCGGTGTCGCGATCGCGGCATTGCTCGCGCCGGGGCTGGCCGCGGCCTATGGATGGAACAATGTATTGGGATTGGCCGCGATTCCGCTTCTGGCCACGTTTGCGGTGTTCATCATCTTCGCCAGGGATGCGCCCGACAGCCCACCGCCGAAATCGCTGGCTGCTTATCTGGCCGTGCTCAAAGACCGCGACGCGTGGTGGTTCATGTTGTTCTACAGCGTGACCTTCGGCGGCTTTGTCGGACTGGCTTCGAGCCTGACGATTTATTTCAACGACCAGTACGGATTGAGCGCGGTCGTCGCCGGTTATTTCACCGCGGGTTGCGTGTTCGCCGGCTCGCTGATGCGCCCGCTCGGCGGTATGCTGGCCGATCGCGTCGGCGGCATTCGTACCTTATCGACGACGTACATTTCCGCGGCGATGCTGCTTTTCATCGTGAGCTTCGGTTTGCCGCAAGCATGGATGGGCCTCGTCGTGTTCACGCTCGCAATGCTGTCGCTCGGCATGGGCAATGGCGCGGTGTTTCAACTGGTGCCGCAACGCTTCCGCAAAGAGATCGGCGTCATGACCGGCCTCGTGGGCATGGCCGGCGGCATCGGCGGATTTTATCTGGCATCGAGCCTCGGCTATTCGAAGCAACTGACCGGCAGCTACCAGATCGGCCTGCTGCTGTTCGGCGCGTTGGCGCTGTTGGCCTTGCTCGGATTGACGGGCGTCAAAACGCGCTGGCGCACGACTTGGGGCGCGGCGCATTTGACGGCGGCGAGAATCTGAAAGCAAGATTCGGGAGCCAGGATTCAGGATCTGGTTGCTGATTTCATAACCGGAGTATGACCAGACAATTCACCGAAACCGGGATTCGCGACCCTAAACCCGCAGTTACCGATCCCCGGTTTTCGATTGCAGCCGCCGATTTTCGCTCTTCATTTCTCGCCGTCACTTTCGGCCACGCGACCGCAACCGGCAAGCGGCCGCGCAACGAGGACAGCTTCGGCGCTGTAACTCCGGAAGGCGATGCGCTTTTCAGCAAGGGCATGTCGTTCGCCGTCGCCGATGGCGTTTCCGGCAACGGCGGCGGGCGCGAAGCTGCCGATCATGTCGTGCGCGGCATGCTGACCGATTATTACGCCACGCCCGACACCTGGGAAATTCCTTGGGCGCTCAATAAGGTGCTGGTCGCCGTCAACCGCTGGCTGCTTTCGCAAAGCCGCTCGCACCGCGAGCTTGCGGGAATGGCATCGACCTTGAGCATGCTGACGTTGCGTGGAAGGCGCTACTGGATCACGCACGTCGGCGATACGCGCATCTACCGCTGGCGGGGCGCCAGGCTCGCGCAGCTTACAACCGATCATGTCTGGGATCGACCCGATATGCAGCACGTGCTGCGGCGCGCCGTGGGGCTCGATGAGCATCTGGCCGCCGATATCAGCGACGGCGAGATCGAGCGCCATGACGTGTTCCTGATCGCAAGCGATGGCGTCTGGCAGCCGCTCGGCGATCGCAGGATCGCGGAATTGCTCGCGCAGCGCGCCGAACCGGCGGTGGCCGCGGAAGCGATCGTGCACGCGGCGCTCGAAAACGGCGGGCACGACAACGCAACCGCGGTCGTGCTGCGGGTCGATGCGCTGCCGGCCGGCGATCGGCGCGATCTCGTTGCCGCAGGCCTTGCGCTGCATCCGCCCGACCGTCTGAAGCCCGGCGCGCGTATCGATAATCTGGTTGTCGATGCCGTGTTGCACGATTCGCGCGAGACGCTGCTGTATCGCGTGACTCACGCTGAGAATCGCAGGAAGCTCGTGCTGAAAACTCTGCAACCGCAGTTGCGCAACGATGCGGAAGCGCGTGATGCGCTGCTCTCCGAGGAATGGCTCGCGCGCCGCCTCGTCGATCCTCACTTTGCGCAAGTGCCGCCCGCCGAGCCGCGCAGCTTTCTTTATTATTTGATGGCGTATCACGAAGGCGCGACCTTGCAGCAGCATCTCAATCACGGCCGCCATTTCAGCATTCCCGAAGCGGTGCAAATCGGGGTCCATCTCTGCAATGGGCTGAGCGTGCTCCACCGATTGCACGTCGTGCACCGCGACATCAAGCCGGCCAATTTGCACCTGGGGGTCGACGCACGTCTGCGCATACTCGATGTCGGCGTTGCCGCGAATCCCGCATCAGGGAACAGCGCCGGAAATCCCGGAACGCCGAGCTATATGGCGCCTGAGTTGTATGCCGGCGAGCCCGCAACCAGCCAAAGCGATCTCTACGCCGCGGGAGTCACGCTTTACGAAATACTGACGCGCAAATACCCATACGGCGAGATCGAGCCTTTCCAGCATCCGCGCTTCGGCAATCCATTATCGCCGGGACGCGTTCGCCCCGATTTGCCGCAATGGCTCGAGAACATTTTGTTGAAAGCGGTCGCGCGCGACCGTAGACAGCGCTTCGAAACCGCTGAGGAATTTCTGCTGGCGCTCGAAAATGGCGAACGCGTCCGCGTTGTCCCGCCGCTGCGTACACCCCTTGTAACCAGCAATCCGGAAGCGCTGTGGCAGGGCATCGCGGCGGCCGCCATCGCGATCAATCTGCTGCTCGTGTATCTGATTCTGGTTTCCTGATGCCGAAAATGCTCCGGCGCACCTGATCGCTGCGTTTCTGGGGTTCGAACGAAAGCAAATTGCGGCCTTTGGTCAGGTTCTATAGAATCCAAGCGTCCCCTGCGACGAACAAAAAGGAGATTCCCCATGGAACACCAACTGCCCCCTTTGCCTTATGCGATGGAAGCCCTTGCGCCGCATATCTCGCGCGAAACGCTCGAATTCCATTACGGCAAACATCACAAGACTTATGTCGAAACGCTGAACAAGTTGATCGATGGCAGCAAGTATCAGGATATGGCGCTGGAAGATGTGATCCGCAAATCGGACGGCAAGGTTTTCAACAACGCGGCGCAGGTCTGGAATCACACGTTTTTCTGGAATTGCATGGGCCCGGGCTGCGGCGGCGATCCAGGCGACGACCTGGCCGGCGCGATTCTGAACAAGTTCAAAAGCTTCAGCGAATTCAAAAAGCAGTTCAGTGAAGCAGCAGTCGGTCAGTTCGGTTCGGGATGGGCGTGGCTGGTCAGAAACAAGGACGGCTCGGTGGCAATCGAAACGACTTCGAACGCGGGCAACCCGTTGACTTCCGACAAGACCGCGCTATTGACCTGCGACGTCTGGGAACACGCGTATTACATCGATTACCGTAATGCGCGCGCCAAATTTCTCGAAGCTTTCTGGAGCGTCGTCAACTGGGATTTCGCCAACAAGAATTTCAGCAGTAAAGCCTGAGCGTAGCCCGCGCGCGCCGCTGTAGTCAGGGTCAAGAACCTTCAAGCCGGATTCGCGGCTATTTGACAAGGGTTTCGAGGCGCTCGACGGTTTCGAGGCGCTCCACTTTATCGCCGGTTTTGATGCTGCGTCGGGCAAACCAGCCGCGCCTCATCTCTAGCGCATACAGGGCATCGCCATCGGCAGTATGATTGTCGAGCGAGAAAGGCTGCATCTCGGCAATGTTCAGAATCCTGCCGCTGGCGTCGATGAACGCGACGGCAAGCGGCAGCGGTGTGTCTTTCATCCAGATGCTATGCGGCGCGGCCTCCTCGAATACGAATAGCATGCCCTGATTTTCGGCGAGCGTTTTTCGTTGCATCAGGCCGCGGTTCCGGGAGGTGGGCGTATCCGCGATTTCCACGCGGATTGCGTGTTCGCCGATCTGGAGCGTCGTCTCGGGCAGGGAGTCGGCAACAGCAGGTGCGGCCCAGTTCAACGCGGCAATGACTGCGAAACCGAAAACGGCACGCGCCATTGCAGTTGAAAAAGTCCCCTCAAGGTAAGCACCCGCACTCTTACTGAATGCGCGACCGTCACGTCGCATTCTCGCTGGCGGGAACCGAAGTCGAAGCACGGCCGAGCGGCAGGGGCGCGGTTTTCCTGACCCGCGCGCTAGTTCCGCGGCGCATCGATTTCTTCGTCGGCGCCGGATTTCAGGTCATCGAATACGACTCCCCACACCGGATGGCTGGCTTCGCTGGGAGCCAGCGTGAAGCCTCTATCGATATCGAGCGCGATCACGAATTCATCGTAACAAAGCTTGATGTCGCCCTCGGCGCAGTACAGGAAAGCCAGGTATTTATGCGCAGTAACGCGATCTTGATCGACAACCAGACCGGAGGCCAGCGCGCTCGTCAGGTAGTACTTCGCGGCCACGTAATCGCCGTCCTGGTAGCGCTTGATGCCGCTGGTCAAATCCGGCTTGCCGATGCCCCAGAACAGCGCGACGACTTCGGGGGATGGCTCGATTGCCGCTGTCGTCGCACAGCCGGCGGCCAATGACAGCAGCAGGTACGCGCCCGCACGCCTGCGACCGCGCACCTAGCGAAACTGTTGGCGGATGTTGACGGTTGCCCGCGGTTCGAGTTCGACCACGGTGCGGTAGGGCGTCAAGTCGCCGTTGCGGATCTCGATAATGTGTTTGCCAGGTTCGATCTCAAGCCGATGCAACGGCGGCGAAGCGCCGTGCCTGCGGCCGTCGACAAAAACGTCACCCCAGGGCGAGATGGCGAAAGTCAAATAGGACTGATCTGGCGGCGTGTTCGCCGCCGTCTGGCGCGCGGCCGAGGGGTCGTTGAGCGCCGCTTTGTTGCCCGCGCCCGGGGCAACCGCCCCCGCACGAGTCGCAACCGCCTTCGCGCGAGTCGCGCTAAAGCGGGCCGGCGATTCCCTGAGGCGGGCCGGCGATTCCCTGGCGGCCGCACCCTGGACGCGATTTCTGCTTTGCAGAGACGCTGATTCCCCTTCAGCGGCCGCTTCAGCCGCTGTAAACACAGATGCGGAAGGCTTATCCGTCGTGACCGTGAGGGCAGGCGAAATATCCGCTGCTGGTTCGTCCGCCAAGCTGTCTGTATGCGCTGGCGTCACGGAAGGTTCGGAGTGTTCTTGCGCCGTTTGCCGAGGCGCTGAAAAGGCCATCCAACGCGGTGGTGGGACCACCGTTTTTTGACTGACCGGCATGAGATCGACTGGTCCGCTCAAGGCAGCGGCGCTGGCCGAAACCTTGCGCGCCTGCGCTTCCGGGACCCGCGAAACCTCCGCCGACTTGCCGAGCCCCGGAATCCCGCCCTTGTAAAAGAGGGAATAGTTGATCGCGACGAAAGCCAGGGCGGCGATAATGATCAACGCCAGCAAGGCGTACATCAATTTGTCCTGACCGCCGCGCTCCGGTTCATCATTCGTGTCCCGGTCCGGCTGCAGCGGCACATCGAGATTGATGATGGGTTCACGGCGCACGGCGCCGAAATCGGCATTGCCAGGCTGCCGGAACGAATCGGGCGGCACAACGAAGTTCACCGGTCCGTTCCTGCTGTCCCTGTCGTCCCGGTCCTGCCCTGCGCTGAACTGCGGCGGCGGCTCGGTTCTGATAAAACCAACGGGCGGGTCGGTTCGCGCGAAATTCTGCCGCGGCTCGCCGCGCTGAATCGGCGGCTGGATCTTGCGTGGCGCTTGCTGTCGTTCGGTTGCCTGTGTGCGCTCGGGCGCGTGAGTGGGTTCCGTCAGCCGGGCTTGCTGGATCGAACGGGGCCGCTCGGCCGGCGACGGCTGCGAGCGTTGCGGTTCGGTTCTAACAGCGGAGGCGCCGGGTACTGCAGCCGGCTTTTCGAATTGCTGGCGCGGACGGGCTCTTTCCGGATCGAGGTCTGCTCTGGGCGGCGTTTTTTCAGACTGTTTTTCAGCCTGCCCTGCAGGCTGCCTTTGAACCTGCTCTGGCAGCCGTGACGTCAATGGCGCGTGGTTTTCCACAGTGATGGCAGGCTGCCTCTGAACCTGCTCCGGCGGCGGCAGCGGTTTGGACGGCGCCACGGGTGGCGGCGCCGGATACTGCCCGCGCAGATTGGCGGGCGCGTCGTCGCGGTAGGTCGTTTCCTCGCGCGCGCCGGGGTTCGCCGCGGCTGTGGGCAGATACGGATCGGCGTACTCTTCGATTATCCGAAACGCGCGCTCCCATTCCACGGGTGTATAAGCGCCGGCCAGCTTGGCTGCGATCAACTTTTCGGCATGTTCGCGGTTCAGTGCGCCGAGTTGGTTCAGGGCGGCAAAGTTGAATGCCGTTTCGTCCTGGTAAAGCGCCCGAAACAGATTGGCCAGAATCCGGCTGGATTCGGCGTCTTCATTCTCGATAATCAGCGTGCAAACCGTGAGCAGATAACCGCGTGGAAAGCGCGGCCTGTCGGGATCGTAGAACCCCGGACGCGGCGGCAGGGATTTCTTGCTATCCTCTGGCGCGGCTCTACCGGTTTGCGCGTGCGAAGCAGGGCCGCCCGCCGCGGTTTTACCTGGCGCTTTATCGGTGGTTTTGGGCTCGCCCGAGCCCGGGCTTTTTGGATCGCCCGTATCGAAGATCGTGAAGTCCATTTGGAATCGGATGCTGGAATGCCGATTGAATCCGTTGAAAATCGGCGTTGAGTTATACGCGACTAACGCTCCGCTACCTGAGTACCCCGGATTTTAGTGACTTCCCTGGTTAAATAGAACCTGCCGCGCCTAAAAGGTTCTGATCCGCGCCGCCGCCCGACCTGCCCGCTTTCGCTACGCTACTGTACACGCCCAAGCGGCGATCGCCGTCAGAATCATATCGACTTCTCCGATCGCCGGCGTCAGCTTGATCCTGACCGTAGAGTGGCGTTTTTCGATATCGGCGAGCAGGAGCGGCACATCCTGCTTCAAATGTCCGCCGCGCGCGAAGAATACCGGAATTACAGTAATCGCTTCAATGCCGCGATTCGCCAGGTTTGCGATCGCATCGGGCAATGAGGGCTGCATGAGTTCGAGAAACGCGAGTTCAACCGGAATGCCGGGCTTCCTCGCCGCCAGCATGTGTTGCAGCTTGTGGAAGGGCTCGGCCCATTCGGCATCGCGTGCGCCGTGGCCGAACAGCACGATCGCTTCGACTTCCGCCATCAGTGCTGTCCGGTGCTGCCGAAACCAAGCGCGCCGCGCCTGCTTTCGACAAAATCGTCTACGACGTTAAAGCGGACTTGCAGCACCGGCACGATAACGAGCTGGGCGATGCGTTCCATCGGCTGCAGCATGAAAGCCTGTCCGCCGCGGTTCCAGCACGATACCATCACCTGTCCCTGGTAATCCGAATCGATCAGGCCGACCAGATTGCCCAGCACGATGCCGTGCTTGTGGCCAAGCCCGGAGCGCGGCAGGATGACGGCGGCCAGGGTCGGGTCGGCCAGGTGGATCGCGAGCCCGGTCGGGATCAGTTCGGCGCTGCCGGGCGCCAGGGTCAATGGCGCTTCGATACAGGCGCGCAGGTCGAGACCAGCGGAACCCGGCGTCGCATACGCAGGCGGCGCGGCGCGCAACCGTTCGTCGAGGAGTTTGATGTCGATTCGGGTCACGGGGCCTTTCGCTTTTCCGCGAGCGCGGGCTTGCGATACAACTTTGCGACGTGCGCAATGAGCTGCCCGGCGAGCACGCTTTTCGCGGCTCTTGGCAAGGAATGCGCACCTTCGTCGTCGAACAGAATCAATTCGCTGTCGTCGCGGCCGAGCGCGTCCTGCACAAGATTGGCCGCCAGCAGAGGCAGCCTCTTGCGCCGCCGTTTTTCCTGCGCATATTCGACCAGGTTTTCGCTTTCCGCGGCGAAGCCCACGCAGAACGGCGGCTGCGGCAGGTTGGCGACGTAATCCAGAATATCGGGATTGCGCGCCAGTTCCAGCGTCAGCGTATCTTTTGTCTTCTTGATTTTTTGCAAGTTGGGCGTTGCGACGCTGTAGTCGGCGACCGCGGCGACCCCGATGAAAATGGCGCACGACGACACCTCGGCGATGACGGCGGCCAGCATCTCGGCGGCGCTCGTCGCATTGATCAAGCGGGCTCGCGCAGGGGCCGCCAGGCAGGTGGGTCCGGAAACCAGCGTAACGTCGGCGCCGGCCGCAATTGCCGCTTGCGCTATGGCGTAGCCCATCTTGCCCGAACTCAGGTTGGTGATGCCGCGCACAGCGTCGATCGCCTCGAAAGTCGGGCCGGCAGTCATCAGTACACGCACGTCGCGCAGCAGTTTCGGCTGCAACCAAGCCTCGATCGCGGCGGCAAGTTCCGGCGCTTCCAGCAACCTTCCAAAGCCGGTTTCGCCGCAGGCTTGAGCGCCGGCTGCCGGTCCGGCGATTGCCACGCCCTCGGCTTCGAGCTGCCGCATATTGCGTTGCGTTGCCGCGTTTTCCCACATTTGCCGATTCATCGCCGGTGCGATCATCAGCGGGCACTCACGCGCCAGGCAAAGCGTGGAAAGCAGATCGTCGGCAAGGCCTGTGACCAGTTTCGCGATGAAATCGGCCGAGGCCGGCGCAATGATGATGCCATCGCAATCCCGGCTCAGGTCGATATGCGGCATGCCGCTACCGGTGCCGTTCCACATGTCAGTCATGACCGGATTGCCGGTCAGAGACTGAAAGGTCAGCGGCGCGACGAAGCGTTGCGCGGAGGCCGTCATCACGACTTGCACATCGATGGCGGTCTGCTGCAACAGTCGCGCGAGTTCAGCGGCTTTGTAGGCCGCGACGCCGCCAGTGACGCCGAGCAGCAAACGATGTCGGGATGCGCCCATAGTGAGTTGCGATTGCTTTACGTATGATCCGTCCGGGCCGGCGCAGCGCCTGCTTCGGATGAATGGGATGGAGCGGGACGCCTATGTTAAGCCGAAATCCGGCGCCTTGCTAACGTCGCGAAGCGCAACCCGGAGGGAGAAACGATATGGCGATCAATGATTGGCCAGAGCTTGAACGGCCGCGTGAGAAGCTGTTGCACAAGGGCGCGCAAAATCTGTCGGATGCCGAGCTCCTGGCGATATTTTTGCGGACCGGCGCTCCGGGCAAAAGCGCGGTTGATCTCGCGCGTGAACTGATGCAGCGGTTTGCCGGCCTGGGCGGGCTCTTTGCAGCGTCCCAGGCGGATTTCTGCGCGATCGGCGGCCTCGGTCCGGCTAAATACGCGCAGCTTCAGGCGGTGCTCGAAATGGCGCGGCGCGCCCTGCAGGAGAAAATCACCCGCGGCGACGCAATGAATTCGCCGCAAACGGTGCGCGATTACCTGCGGCTGGCGTTGCAAGGCCGGCCGCATGAAGTGTTTGTCGCCTTGTTTCTCGACGCCCAGAATAGAGTGATCGCGAGCGAAGAGCTGTTCCGCGGGACATTGACGCAGACCAGCGTATATCCGCGCGAAGTGGTCAAACGCGCGCTTTACCATAACGCTGCGGCGGTGATTTTCGCCCATAATCATCCTTCCGTCTTACAATCCGCAGCACATACTCAGTAACACCCTGTTTTAGGTCCGATAACGTTTGTTAGCTTTCGTTTACATCCACGGGAAAAGCGGGTATCTTTGCGGGTATCAAAACCAGCCCAGGACCCCGCAATGGCACTTACCGATACACAGATCAAAAACACGAAGCCGCGAGAAAAACCGGTCAAATTGACCGATGGAGGGGGTTTGTATCTTGAGGTGAGGCCGACCGGCGCAAAGCTATGGCGTCTGCGTTACAGGATCAATCACCGGGAAAATTTATTCGCAATCGGCAGTTATCCCGAGATAACGCTTGTGGGAGCGAGAGCCGAGAGCGCGGCAGCCAAGAAGCTGATACGAGCTGGAACTCACCCGTCCCGCGAGCGAAAGCTGAATCGCGTGAAGCGGGAGGCCGAGGACGCGAACACATTCGAAGCGGTGGCCAGGGAATGGCTGGCACATAATTCCGACCGCTGGATTGCAAGAAGTCTCACGCAGCGGACAAACGCTCTACAGCGTTACGTGTTTCCTGAAATCGGCAAGTTCCCAATTCGGCAGGTGTCACCCGCCCATTTGTTGGCGATCACCAAGGATATCGAGAAGCACGCGCCAACCATGGCTGCGCTGATGAGCCAGTGCATAGGGTCTGTGTTTCGCTACGCGATGGCCACCTTACGAGCCGCCAGCGATCCAAGCCAGGTCTTGCGCGGCTCGCTAAAGCAGCGAGAGACAGCGCACCACAATGCATTTTCTCGTGCAGATCTCGCCGAATTCCTGGTCAAGACCGAAGCGTCTGGGTCCGCCGAGACCGCTAACAGAATTGGGCTAAGGCTGGCGTTGCTGACGCTGGTGCGATCCACCGAAATAATAGGCGCAAAGTGGGATGAAATAGATATAGACGGTGCGCTCTGGCGGATTCCGTCTGCGCGTATGAAGATGCGTCAACCGCACACAGTTCCCTTGTCTGACCAAGCCTTGAGGTTGCTTACGTCCCTTCGCATCAACAAACAAGGCGAGTTTCTCTTTCCCAATAAACGGAACCCAGGCAGGCCGGCCTCCAAGGGACTTTTTTGGAAGGCAATGGCGGGGATGGGCTATACAAAGAGTTTCTCACCACATGGTATTCGCGCGACTGGATCAACGCACCTAAATGAAATGGGATTCAGGAACGAAGTTATCGAACGCCAGTTAGCGCACAAGGAGCGTAACAAAACCAGGGCGTCATACAACCACGCCGAGTATCTCGACGAGCGCAGGGCAATGATGCAGACGTGGGCGGATTATTTAGACTCGCTAAAGGCTGGTCGAAATGTCACGCCGATCAGAAAAATGCCCGGACGGTAATCTGGGAAAGCGGCGGCCGAGGTGTATTCACCACCACAGCCGCCTAACCACAAAGCAACCTTATGAGGAAGGTCGGCATCATGGCTGCGCTTACATATACACCGAGACCGAAAACATGGCGATCCCTTCTAAGCAGGGATAAGGCCCGCCAGGGTGTGGCCAAAATCGTCAGAACGCAC
>JACDAM010000146.1 GCA_013695435.1 Burkholderiales bacterium
CGCCCACGCCGCCGCTACCGCCGGTCACGAGCGCGCGCTTCACCGACCAGCGGGCCCGCGCCCGGCGCCGGCACGAGCGCATTCAACACCGCACCACCGACGGGCGCCATTCGCAAACGTTTGCCGAAGGGTTGAACTATTTACGGACAAGCTCTTATTTGTTACCGGCATGTGGGCAGCATTGCCAAAACGGTTTTACAACTTTGCGCGGCAGTATACCATCGGGTTTTCGCGCTTTTCACCATCGACACATGACTGACACCTCCCTGCAAACTGCACCGCATGTCGATCTGCCGCAGTGCGACGTGCTGATCATCGGCGGCGGTCCGGCCGGATCGACGTCGGCTGCGCTGCTCGCCGAAAAAGGCTGGCGCGTCGTCGTTCTCGACAAGGACGTGCATCCGCGCTTTCATATCGGCGAATCGTTGTTGCCGATGAATTTGCCGCTGTTCGAACGCCTGGGCGTCGCCGACCAAGTCCGTGCGATCGGCATGCCGAAGTTCGGCGCCGAATTCGTTTCGCAAACCCATGGCGATCGCGCGATCACGTATTATTTCAATGACGCGCTAGACAAGAATCATCCGTCGGCGTATCAGGTGCGGCGCTCGCAGTTCGATCACATTCTGCTCAACAACAGCGCGGCCAAGGGCGCCGAAGTGCATCAAGGGACGCGCGTCGATGACATTGCGTTCGATGCTGAGGGCGCTGTCGTCAGAGCACGCGCCGCGCAGGGCGACGCGCTGCGCTGGCGAACGAAATTCGTTCTCGATGCCTCGGGACGCGAAACGTTTCTGGCCAGCCGCATGAACCTGAAACGCCGCAACAAGCGCCACAACAGCGCGGCCGTCTACGCCCATTTCGAGGGCACGGAGCGGCGGCCTGACGCCGACGCCGGCAATATCAGCATCTTCTGGTTCGCGCATGGCTGGTTCTGGCTGATTCCACTGTACGATGGCGTGACCAGCGTTGGCGCTGTGTGCTGGCCGTACTACCTGAAATCGCGCAAGACCGACGTCGAGACTTTTTTCCGCGATACCATCGCGCTTTGTCCAGGCGTTGCCGAGCGGCTGCAAAACGCCAGCCTCGTCAGCCAGGTCACCGCGACCGGCAATTATTCGTATCAGGCGACGCGCATGAGCGGCGAGCGTTTTCTGCTCGTCGGCGACGCCTTCGCGTTCATCGATCCGGTGTTTTCGACCGGCGTTTACCTGGCGATGCAAAGCGCGTTTTATGCCGCCGATGTCGTCGATGACTGCCTGAAAAATCCGGCCGTCGCGCCAGTGCGCATGCGCGAGTATGAAGAAGGCGTGCGCGCGGCGCTGAAAACGTTTTCGTGGTTCATCTACCGCGTCACGACACCGGCGATTCGCGATATGTTCATGGATCCGATCAATCTGTTCCGCGTGCGCGAAGCCGTGCTGTCGCTGCTCGCCGGCGATGTGTTCCGCAAAAGCTCGCTGAAAGCGCGCATACGCGCCTTCAAAATGCTGTATTACCTGAAAAGCGCGGTACAACTGCCGCGCAGCGTGGCGGCGTATCGCACGCGGCAGCGTAACCTCAGAGGTTGACGGGCTTCGCCAAAGCGGCCGCGATCGCAAGCGATGCGGCGGCGCCGAAACTCACGGTCAATCCGATTGCGCGCAGCACCGGTATCTCGGAGAAAGCCAGACAACCAAACGCCGTCAAGGTGGTCGCACTGCATACCAGTAGCGACAGCAGAGTGCGTCGGCGCTCTTCGGGATCAGCGGGCGCGCGGTGAAAAAACAGCGAGTAGTTGAGGCCGATGCCGATCACGAGCAGCAGCGAGACGAGATGGAATAGCGTGAGCAGTTGACCGAGCGCGAGCAGCGCGGCGATGGCGATCAAGGCCGCGAGCAGCACCGGGAGCATGACGCGCGCCACCGCCCGCGCGTTGCGCAAACCGATGGCGAGCACCATCACGATGACTGCCACGCCTAGCGCAACCAGCCGTAGCGATTCATCGCGATAGCTATTGACCATCGCGTTCGACTCGGCCTTCAAATCGATCAGGGCGATACCCGCATCGGCAAGTTCGGCAGCCGCCGCGCGCAGCCGCGCTTCATCAACCCCGTGCAATGCGATCAGCGCGATCCAGTCGCCGCCGCTTTCGAACAGCAGCGAGCGCGTTTTCAGCGCCAGCGCCGAGCCTTCGAGATCGGCGAGCGTGATCGGTGCGCTGATTCTTGCGCGAGCGACATCCTTCAGGAAAGGAGCAAACGATTCAGGCTGGAACGGCGTATCGCGCATCGCGGCAGCGAGGTTACTTCGCAGTGCCGCCTCGTCCGGCAAAGCGGCGCGACGGCGCAACTGCGCATCATTGCTCGGCAAATAACGTGCAGCGAGATCGAAACCGGCGATCACCCCGCGCGCAACCCAGTCATCGAGTTTCGCCACAGCGCGCTCGCTTTTGATCTGCGCGTTTTCCTGCGTGGCTCCGCGGGCGACCAGCAGAAAGCGCACGTCGGGCGCTTGCAATTGGGCGCGCAATTGCTGGTCGAGAACCTTGGAGTTTTCGGCAATCGGACTCAGGCGCTCGAGATCGTCGCTCCAGACCGCGGGATAGCGCGAAGCGATGAAGATAAGTGCGACGATAGCCGCCGGCCAGATCAGCCAACGCAAGCGCCGCGCGCCTGCCACGCGCTCGATCGGCAGCCTGGCTGCAGCTTCGAACACGCTGAACTCGCGCGGCGCGAGCGACGGCAACACCCAGCGGGTCACCAATCCGGCCGCAAGCACGCCGGTAAAAGACAGCACACCGAGCTGCGATAGACCGTTGAAGCTCGACAGCAACATCGCTGCCGAGCCAAAAACGGTGGTCAATATCGCCAGCCGCAGCGTCGGCCAGACGCGCCGCAACGTGTCGCCGACGCGCTCATTGCGCCGCACGTGCGTGAACAGATAGCTCGGATAATCGGCTGCCTCGCCGATCAAGGTGGCGCCGAATCCCAGAGTGATGCCGTGCACCGAGCCGAATGCCAGACCGACGGCAGCGATGCCGACGAGGAGGCCGGTTGCGACTGGCAGCATGCCGAGGGCAACCACGAGCAGCGATCGATATACTGCGAACAGGATCAGCGCAACGATAATGCCGGCGATCAGCGATAAGCGCCAGGCGTCGCCTTCAATGCGCTGTCTTGACTCGGCGGCAAAGACGCCAGCGCCGGTCATCAACACCCCGATGCGCGGAAACTGGGCGGCGGCTGACTTGATGACGTCGATCGCCTGTTGTTGCCGATCGACGTCGAAGCCGGTCGCTCGCGTCTCCGCAATCAGCAGCGCGCGCCTGGCGTCGCCTGAAAACCAGACGCCGAACTGCATGGCCGGTCCGCTGCCCGCAAGCGGCGCGACGAGTTGCAGCAATTCCCCGGTCGGGTCCGCGGGCAGAATCGTCCTCAGCATGCCGCCCAGCGGCGAAGCCAGGATTTGCAGGCTATCCTGCAGCGCGTCGCGCAGCCCCTGTTCGCTGAACCGCTGCGGTGTAACCTTTGGACTCAGGAGATAGCGATGCCGCATCAGCAAATCCCGCTCGCGCGCAAGCAACGCCGCATCGCCGTTGCTGACCGAAGCGAACAGCCCGCTGGCATCCAATTGCGCCGCGATTTTCCGGCTGGCTTCCGCAAGCGCTTTCGGCTCATCGCCTTCAAGCGCGATCAGGATCAACCGCGAGGCGACGCCGTCGCGCAACTGATCGATCAGGAGACGCTGGTTTGCCGTTGCCGATTCGGGCAGGAATGCCGTGAGGTCAGCGACGATCGGGGTGCGCGAAATCAGCCAGGCGCTGGTTGCGAGGACGAGCAGCCAGACCAAAAGCGCGGCGCGGGGATAAAATTTCATGGCGCATTGTCTGCCGGCAGCAGCGCTGGACGAGCAATTGGCAGGGAAAGGCGATCGGCTCGGGCTTACGTATTTTGGATGCGATTACCTATCTACCGACCGGTCGATAAAAGGATGGTTAACCGGGATTTCAACGGCTCCCCGAGCGGTGCTGACGGAGCTTGCGCTGCTGCAGGATTGTATTTCAGCGGGGAAATCGATCGCGCGCTCAAGGCCGTTGCGCGGCGGTTACTGCGGCGCGATCGTCATCACCGATTTATCGCCGCCCGGCTCGAATACGACGACTTCATCCACCGTGCTGCCGGCGCCACTCAAGCGGACCGTGCTGATTTGCTCCGCCATTTGCACGTCCAGCGGTTCCAGGTTCAACACCCATGCGTCGCGCGCGCCGCGCAGTTCGGTGCGATAAAAACGCTGTAGCGTTTGACCGTCGCCGGCCAGGGTCGCGCGTATGCTATCGACGAAAGCACGGATGACGGGGTAGGCATCGAGCGAAAGATCGCGTTTTTTACCTTTGCTTTCGACGCGCACATTCACGCCGGCAACCGTGTAGCGCTCTTCATGGGGCGAGAGCACGTGCTTCTCGATGAAATCGGGGCGCTTGTAGTTCAAGGTTCCCGACAGCGTTAGAGGCTCCTTCAATATCGCGACATATTTTTTTTCCGTGAAGCGCAAGCTGGTCGAAGGCACAGCGGACATCGCGGCCATCAGGTCGGCGAGTTTCCAGCTATCGGCGGCGTGCGACGGCGCGCCGCAGCACAGAGAAAATGCCAGCATGATTTGCCAGACGTTGCGGAGCGCTCGTGAAATGCGGAGGGATTCGGGTGCGCCGCGCAACGGAAATTTGAAGCGTCTTGCCGCTTCGGGCGCGCTTTCCGGCTCGCGACTGGCAGCGATGGAAAAAACATCACTCCGATTCATCGCCCCAGAAATCGTAGAAGTTGAACCAGTTATACGGCGCAGTCCGGCAATAGTGCTCGAGCCGCGTCGCGTATGCTTGTACCCAGCCGCATATCTGATCGCTGCGCTCGCGGCGGTCGAGCGCGACTTTTTCCGCGAGCAGCTCGAAATGAATCTCGTATTTCCGGCCACCGCGATATAAACCGAAAGCCAGCAGAACCGGCACCTGCACGATCGCCGCGAGCACGAGCGGACCTTCGGGGAACAACGCCAGCTTGCCGAGAAATTCGCAGGCCACGGCTTTCTCGCCGCGCATGGCGCGGTCGCCGAGTATGCCGACGATTTCACCGCGCTCCACGCATTCCCTGGCGCGCAGCAGACTTTCCGGACGCCCTGCGACGATTACTCGCGTCGCGAGGCCGGGTTGCAACCGATGCAGGACGCTCGTTACTTTTTGTGACTGGTGTTCGTTTGAGAAAACGCTGATCTGCAGCTTGCGGTCGAACATGCCGAGGGCGCGCAGCACCTCGAAGCTGCCATGATGCGCGCCCAGCAGCATACAACCGCGCTGTTGCCGCATGACGGCGTCGAACGTTTCGAGTCCCACGATTCTGACGTCGAAATAATCGTGGCGCCCGGCGAGCAAATAGATGCGGTCCTGCAAACACGATGCGAACGCATGGTAATGCTTGAACACATCCGTTATACGGGCGCGCCTGCCGAGCGCGCGATCGAGGTAGCGGCGCGACGCGCGGCGCGCGTATGGGGAAAACAGAATGAAATACCAGCACAGCGGATGCAGCAATAGACGCGTAACCGGGCGGCCGAACCTCAGCGTCATCCAGGTGATCAGGCGCATGGCAATGCTGCTGCCGCGCTCGGGGCGGTTGAGCCAGACTTCGCTGTGTTGCGAGTCTAGGCCGGCGTCTTGCTGCATCGCAATTTCCCGGAGGCGATCAAGGCCGAGCCGGCGGTCATCCGGAAACCCAGCGTCGTCTCGTCAACGCGTGTAAATGCGATCGCGAAGCCATGACCCGGCGCGAGCGGCGCATGAAACTTAGCTGCGGCAACGCCGGTGAATCGCAGGCCTGGGCCATATACGCGTTGCACCGCGCGCCAGACTTCGGTCAACGCCACGACGCCGGGAACGATGGGCCTCCCCGGAAAATGTCCGGGCAGCGCGGGATGTTCGCGGCTGATGACGCCGGTAGCGATGCCGCTCATACCTGTTCGAGTTGCCTGCGCGAGCAGTCTGTCGCGAGTTCGCGCATCGTCGAACGCGTCAGCTTACCCATGGCGGTGCGCGGCAGCTCGTCTACCATATAGAGAGGCCGCGGCAGAAAAACGGCGTCGATCGATTGGCGCAGTTGCGCGATGATTTCGGGCGCGCGCAGGCCAGGGGCCACGGCGAACGCGATCAACCGTTCGCGGTCGCCGTTCTCGGGCGCATAAAACACCGCGTCGATAACGCCCTCAATGCCGTTCAGCGCCGCGTTGAGAGCCTGCAGCGACGCGCGCTTGCCGGCGATCTTGACGAGATCCGAGGTTCTGCCATGCAGGGTGAATTCGGTATCGCTGTGCAAGGTGATCGAATCGCCGAGCGGCATGGCCTCTTTCAGATGTCCGCCGAAGACAAAAGTGCGATCGGCGCATTGCCGCATCGCCAAACCTTCGCACACCCGCCAGCGCGGTCCGCTTGTCGTTCGACGCGTCGCTACCCAGCCCGATTCGGTACAGCCATAGATCTCGTAAAGCGGCGCCCGCCACAGCGCTTCCGTGCGATGCGCCAACTCCAATGGCATCGGCATGGTGGCGGACACCACCCCTTCCAGTTCCGGTAACGCGACTCGCTCGGCGGCGCACGCGCGCACATGCAGCGGCGTCGTCATCAGCCATCGGGCAGCCGGTAATCCGGCAAGCGCCGCGTGTATATCAGCCGGTAGTAGAGGCCTCCCGGCGTGCACCGCGCAACCCCATTGCAGCGGCAGCATGACGGTGGTTTCGATGCCGTACATGTGTTGCGCCGGAATGGTGCCGACGATCGTTTTCGCGGCACCTTTTTCAAAGCCGAGCGCTTTGCCGAGCGCCAGACCGCTTTCGACCAGCGCGCGCCAGGTTTTGGCGTGCGCGACCGGTGCGCCCGTGCTGCCCGACGTAAATGTGATCACGGCGATTTGCCCGCCCGAAACGTGCGGCACATCACTCGCGGCGCCGCACCACGCCGCTGCCAGCGAGATCGCTTCGAGATCGGCAGGCGGCTGGCAGCTATCGAACAGGCAATAGCTTTGCGCGTGTTCAGTGTAGACCTGGCGCACGACCGCAGCAGCGCTCGATGGCGGCAATAGCGTGATTTGTTTGGAGATCAGGGCAGCGGCGAAGCCGAGTAAAAAGTTGTAACGATCCTCGCACAGATTCAACACATGGCGCCTGTGCGGCAAGCGCTGCGCCAATGCGTGCGCCCCCTGCGAAAACTCGGCCGCGCTGATCGCGATGCCGCCGCGGTAGGCCAGAGCATGGCCCGGTTCGAACCCACGCAGCAAGGGATAGCGCATCATGGACGGAATGCGTCGAGCTCGCGTATACGCCGGATCACGTGCAACGCTGAACTGTGCGGATAGCGGTGGTAGCGCAAGCGGCGATAAACGAATTCGCCGAAAAACAGAAGCCCGGCAAACAGATAGCTGGTGTCGTTGAACAGGGCCCAAAGCTCCTGCGGGGCGAGCCAGGCAAGCGCCGCGGAAGCCGTAGCTATCAGTGCGAAGAACAGCGTCCAGATCCAGGTCAAACGGCGCGTGTAGTGCGCAAGTTCGACGGGCAGCACGCCGCGGTCGATGCGCGCGATACGGCTGATGAAAGGCTCGCGATGGCCCAGCAGCGTACGGCCGAACAGCCAGCACAAAAGCGCATTGACGACGATCGGCGGGAGGTAAAGAAGTAGGCGTGGATCGAAATCAGCGAACGACAGCGGCGCCATCAAGGCTGCCGCCGCAATCCAGACTATGCGGACGCGGCCGAGCAGGCCGGCGCATGCGGCCACAACAAGAATCGCCACAAGGCCATACCTCAGTTGCGATCCGGAAACCGCGATATGCGTGAGAACGAAGTAGGCGACTACCGGCGCCACGGCAAGCGCGCGCGACGCTTTTGATCGGGCGGCAGGTTTCACTTAGGATACGCGGCGCTGTTCGATATGCGCGGCGAGATTGCGCAGTGAGGAAAAAATCCGCTCGTTGTCGGCGTCGTCGGAGCGCAACTGAAAACCATACTTTCTGGAAATCGCCAGCGCCAGTTCCAGCATGTCGATCGAATCGAGCCCCAGGCCTTCGCGAAACAACGGCGCATCGGGGTCGATGTCGCCGGCCGCGACTTCCAGATTCAGCGCGTCGACCATCAGGTTCGCCAATTCGCCCTGCACGTCCGGGTTGGGGTTCATATCGATCGTTTTCATAGGACGGTTGTAGCTCCATCGTCAACGCTTATTTTACCCGGGCGGCGATGCGAAACAAAGCGCGGGCAGCGCAGGCGCCCTGCAAACGCATATGCTGCGATCAAAGCGCGCTCAAGTTGGCGCGGATCTGGCGGTCGAGATTCTGGATCCAGCCATTGTAGTTCTTGTGTATCGTTCCGCCTTCGTAATCGAGGTTCGCGCTGTCTTTGTAAGTGATGTCGTAAGTCTTGTTGTTGTAGGCGATATCGACATTTGCGGTATGAGTGCGCAGATTCAAGGTGCCGGCGATCAAACCCGGCTTGACCAATTTCATTTGCCAGCCGAGCGCCGCACCCGCGCGGCGAATCGCATCGCCGACTTCATCGAGCGTTGCTTTCTTGTTGCTGACATCCACCGGCGCATTAACGATGTTGTACACGGGTACACGGGTCGCACACGCCGAAACTAAGGAAAATACGAGCGCTGCTAGGACGAACTTCAAAAACTGATTCATGGTTTCTCCTTTTTGCGATGCATCATTGCGAACGGCGCTCATCATAAAGAGCGAGTGTTCATTGTTCAAGCTTTTCCGAGCACTGCGCGCCAAGCCATTGCTTATTGAGCATAACTGTAAGCGCACGCTGCATCTCGTGGCACAAGCAGTTAATCAGCCACGATCCGCCGCCAACTTGCAAGCTTGGTTTCGAACGGGACGGTGAATGCCGGGCTTGACGATGGCAGCAGCAAGATCGCATAGCCCTGCCCGGCGAATTGCGGTGCGCAGCGGGCGGCGGTTTTGCCGTTGAAGCACACCTTGTTGAGTGGCGGCGCGCGGCGTTTCAAGAGCGCGAAGTCATTGTGCCGGGCATTGCGGATCGCCGAATCCAGACTTCCGTTGCGCTCGCAGTGCGCGATGATGTCCCACAGACCGATGCGGTGCGCGAGCAACGCGCCAAGCCGCGCGCGATAAGGCAGCGCCGCCAAATCGCAATCGAGCACTGCTGACATCAGCCGCCAGAACTGGTTATGTTTATGCGCATAGTATTGCGCCGCATTCAGCGAAGCCTGGCCGGGAAAACTGCCGAGGATCAATGTTTCGATACGCCGATCCATGACCGGCGGCAGACAGACGTTGGCGCTGCGATCCTGAAGCTCGGACATCGGACGGGGTTCGATCGACCTGCGGTCCCTGATCAGGGCCCGGATCGCGCGATTATATCGCGGCGATTTTTGCCGCACGGGGATACCGTGCAATGCAGTTCGTATTCCGTACCGAAGCGTTCCTTAGGCTAAAATACTGGCTGCCGTTTTTTCCAGCCCTGCATGACACAATCGAAATTGCCGCCGGCCAGTCTCGCCTGGAGCGTTTGGGGGCTGGCGGCCATGCTGTATCTGATCGGTTTCTATCAGCGCGTGGCGCCGGCCGTGATGACCGGCGAGTTGTCGGCCGAATTCGGCCTCAGCGCGGCAGCGCTCGGTAATTTGTCGGCGTTTTATTTTTATAGCTATGTCGCGATGCAAATTCCGACCGGCATCATCGCCGACCGCTGGGGACCGCGCCGGCTGCTTACGCTCGGCGCGGCGATCGCAGCAATCGGCACACTGCTTTTCGCGATCGCGCCGACTCTCGCCTTCGCAAATCTCGGTCGCCTGCTGATAGGCGGGTCGGTGGCGGTCGCATTCGTTTGCATGCTGAAGCTCGCCGGACACTGGATGGCGCCTCGCCAGTTCGCGCTGGCCTCGGGGATGGCGCTGTTCGTCGGTATCGTCGGCGGCGTATTCGCCGGCGTGCCGCTGCGGCTCCTGGTGTCGTCGTTCGGCTGGCGTCCGGTCATGTTCACCGGCGCCATGCTGACAGCGGCCGTGGCCATTGCAATTTGGGCTCTGGTGCGCGACGATCCTGTCGAGCGCGGTTATAAAAGCCACGCGCCGGATGACCATGCCGGTACCGGGATACCGTCGGCGCTGGGTGGTCTTTTGCGTGTGCTGAACTATCGCAATAGCTGGCTGCTTTTCGTGATCGCCGGCGGCGTGGCCGGGCCGGTCCTGGCTTTCGCCGGACTTTGGGGCGTGCCGTTTCTGACCACGCATTATGCGATGAGCGGCGCAGAAGCCGCCGCCATCACGTCGACGCTGCTGGTGGCCTGGGCGATCGGTGCGCCGGCGCTCGGCTCGATATCGGACAGACTCGGGCGCCGCAAGCCCTTGTACGTTGCCGGCTGCGCGATCGCGACAGCGGCGTGGACCGTCGTTCTGTTCGTGCCGGATCTGCCGATTCCGCTGCTGCTCGCACTCCTGATCGTGATCGGCTTTGCGTCGGGCAATATGGTGATCAGCTACGCGTTCGTCAAGGAATCGGTGCCGATCGCGATCGCCGGCACCGCGACCGGTCTGACCAATATGGGTACGATGCTGGGGCCGATGCTGCTGCAGCCAGCGATTGGAGTGATGCTCGATCGGCACTGGCGCGGCGCGATGGAAAGCGGCATACGCTTTTACGATCTCGCCGCATATCGCGCCGGCTTTGCGCTGATGCTCGGCTGGGCGCTGCTGGCGCTGATTTTGATTTCATTCACTCGCGAAACCTTTTGCAAGCAAAACACATCGACCATGGGAGAACAGAACCAATGAAGACCAGCCCCCGCCCGTTGCTGCGTGAAATGTTCGACGCCGCTATCGCCGCCGCCGATCCAGCGCATTGCCTGCCCGTGCATCTCCCGCCGCCGCCGCGCGGAAAGACCATCGTCATCGGCGCCGGCAAAGCCGCGGCCAGCATGGCGAAGGCTGTCGAAGACAACTGGCAAGGCGAGCTGCAAGGCCTGGTCGTCACGCGCTATGACCACGGCATGGCGTGCAAGCGCATCGAGGTCGTCGAAGCCTCGCACCCGGTCCCGGACCAGGCAGGCCGCGACGCCGCGCAGCGCATTTTCAATATGGTGCAGAACCTCAGTGAAGACGATCTCGTGCTGTGTTTAATTTCCGGCGGCGGTTCGGCGCTGCTGTCGCTGCCGGCGCCCGGTCTGACGCTCGAAGAGAAGCAGACGATCAACAAGGCGCTGCTGAAAAGCGGCGCGAACATCAGCGAAATGAATTGCGTCCGCAAGCATCTGTCCGCCATCAAAGGCGGCCGGCTCGCGGCGGCCTGCGCGCCAGCGCAGGTCGTGACCTTGCTGATTTCAGATGTGCCGGGCGACGATCCGGCGGTCATCGCATCGGGGCCTACCGTCGGTGATCCGACAACGTTTAGCGACGCTCTCGCGATCCTCGAAAAATACAAGCTGAGCGAACCCGCGGGCGTCGTCGCGCATCTGAAAAAAGCGGGCGACGAAACGCCGAAGCCGAACGACCCGCGGCTGGCGCGTGCGAAAACCGTTATGGTCGCCACACCGCAGGATTCGCTGGAAGCGGCCGCCGAAGTGGCGCGCAAAGCGGGCTATGCGCCGCTGATACTCGGC
>JACDAM010000147.1 GCA_013695435.1 Burkholderiales bacterium
TCTGCCGGACCGTCGTTTCGACGGCGTGTTCGCCAACGCCGCGTTGTTTCATGTGCCAAGCCAGGAATTGCCGCGCGTATTGGCGGAATTGCACGCGACGCTGAAACCGGGCGGCGTATTGTTCAGCTCGAATCCGCATGGACAGAATCAGGAAGGCTGGAACCGCGGGCGCTACGGCGCCTACTTCGATCTCGAAACCTGGCGCCGCGCGATGTCGGAAGCGGATTTCATTGAGTTGAGTCATTATTACCGGCCCGAAGGTCTGCCGCGCGAACAGCAGCCGTGGCTGGCGAGCGTTTGGCGCAAATCCTAGCGGGCTGCTTGTATTGCGCTACCAGGTCTTGATTATCGGCGCTGGCGCTGCCGGCCTGATGTGCGCGATAGAAGCAGGCAAACGCGGGCGCCGTGTTCTGGTGATCGAGCATGCCAATCGCATCGGCAAGAAAATCCTGATGTCGGGTGGCGGGCGCTGCAACTTCACGAATCTGCATACCGCGCCCGGCGATTTCCTGTCGGCCAATCCGCATTTCTGCAAATCCGCGCTGGCGCGCTACACGCAATGGGATTTCATCGTCATGGTCGAGCGCCATGGCATCGCTTATCACGAGAAGGAATCGGGACAGCTGTTCTGCGATGAATCGTCGAAGCTGATCGTGAAAATGCTGCTCGACGAATGCCATGCCGCGAATGTGCGCATCGAGATCAATTGCGCGGTCGATCGCATCGAGCGAACAGCGGATCATTTCGAGCTTGCGACCACGCTGGGCGCCGTCAGCGCGGAGTCGCTGGTTATCGCGACCGGCGGGCTGTCGATCCCAACCATGGGCGCCAGTGGCTTTGGCTACGATGCGGCCAGACGATTCGGTCATCGCGTGCTGCCGACTCGCGCCGCGCTGGTGCCGCTGACCCTGAGTGGAAAGCACCTCGCGTATTATCAGGATCTGAGCGGCGTCGCGTTGCCCGTCGAAACCAAGTGCAATGGACAAAGTTCTCGCGGCGGCATGCTGATCACGCATCGCGGTTTGAGCGGGCCGGCGATTTTGCAGATTTCGTCATACTGGCAAGCGGGCGATGCGCTGCGCGTGGACCTGCTGCCCGATACTGATGCTTTCGAACGCCTGAGCGTGCAGCGCGAACAGCGGCCGGCCGCGGAACTGAAAACGGTGCTCGCCGAGATGCTGCCGAAACGGCTCGCGCACCGCCTGTGCGAGCACTATTTCGAAAGCCGGCCGCTGCGCCGGTTTAAGAGCGCCGAACTGCGCGACATCGCGAACCAGCTTCATTCGTGGCCGATTATCGCCAGCGGCACCGAAGGCTATCGGACCGCGGAAGTCACGCTGGGCGGCGTCGATACGGACGCGCTGTCATCGACGACGATGGAATCGCGCGACATACCCGGGCTTTATTTCATCGGCGAGGTCGTCGATGTCACAGGGCGCCTGGGTGGATTCAATTTCCAGTGGGCCTGGGCGTCCGGGCACGCCGCGGGTCAGGCCGTCTGATGGTTGGTGCTTCGACCGGCGCTATCATGGCAATGATTGCGGATTCCGCGCTATGCCGAATCCGGTCGTCGCCGCGCTCCCGACCAGAGTTGCATTCCACCGTTTCGTCATCGAAGCTCATGCATTTCACCAGAGCAATTCAACAGAGTATCGAATAAATGAAAAATCGCACGACCGCAAAAATCGAAAGTGACGACGAACAGCGGCGGCTCGCCGTTCTGATCGACGCCGACAATGCGCAGCCATCGGTGATCGAAGGGTTGCTGGCCGAGGTCGCCAAATTCGGCATCGCCAGCGTCAAGCGCATTTATGGCGACTGGACCTCGACCAGTCATACCCAGTGGAAGAAAAGCCTGCTCAAGCATTCGATCCACCCGGTCCAGCAGTTTGCCTACACGAAGGGAAAGAATGCGACCGACAGTACGCTTATCATCGATGCCATGGACCTGTTGTATACGCGCCGCTTCGACGGTTTCTGCCTGGTATCGAGCGACAGCGATTTCACGCGTCTGGCGCAACGCTTGCGCGAGGAAGGGCTGACGGTTTTCGGTTTTGGCGAACGCAAAACGCCGGATTCCTTCGTCGCCGCGTGCGACAAGTTTGTCTACGTCGAAGTGCTGCGCGCCGATAAGGTCGCCAATGAGCCGGTAAAATCCTCGTCGCGGCGGCGGCGATCGAAAGCCGCGCCACCGCCTGCGCCGGAGGCGGGTGTCAGCACAGCGATCGAGGAAGATGCGAATTCCACGCCGCAAGCACTGCCGGTCGATCTGATCACGCAAGCGATCGAGGAAGCCTCGGACGACGCCGGCTGGGCGCCGCTCGGCCGCGTCGGCAGTTACCTGACCAAAATACGCCCCGACTTTGATCCGCGCCTGTACGGGCACAAGAAGCTGAGCGAGCTTTTCCGGAAACATCCGGCGTTTTTCGAGTTCGAAGAAAGAAGCGCGCCAGGCGTGACGAGCAAAGCGATTTATGTGCGTGCGGTCGAATCAGCCGCCCCGGCAAAAATTTAAACTATCCATCGACACTTCAGTTTTCATCCCTGAGAACGAGCGGGTTCCGCCCGAGTGAACAGTAGCAACGTTCGCAAACGCGGTAACGCCAGCCTGTTATTCGGCACGGCGTAGGGGCCACAGTAAACGCATAGCGCGGTTTGCTTTGAATCGCTGAATTTCCCTCGCACCGACTTGCCCAATCAGCAACCACGGAGAAGAATCGCATGAACGAGCAGGAGCAGAAATCGATCCTCACGCTGTGTCTGATGGCCGCGTTTGCCGACGGCGCCAAGCACGAGCGGGAACGCGCCGAGGTCAAACGCATTGCCGACGCACTGGCGAGTGATGCATCGATCAATATCGCCGCGCTTTATCAGGACGTGCTGTTGAAACGTGTTTCGCTGGCTGAAACGACAGCGGCGCTAACCACGCCCGAATCGAGGCTGTTGGGGTTCGAGATGGCGGTATGCGTGTGCGATGCCGACGGCATGCAATCGGATGCCGAGCGCAAGTTTCTCGCCGAGGCGCGCGCCGCGCTCGGACTGGCCGTCGAGCAGGCTCAAGCCTACACCGACCAGGCCGAAGCGATCGCTGCCGCGCCATTGCAAGCCGCTGCCCCCGCTTCTTCGACCTCTGATTCGAAAATGTCCGATCAGGAAATGGACAAGACCGTCCTGAACGCCGCCATCGTCAACGGTGCGCTCGAACTGCTGCCCGAATCTCTGGCGACGATGGCGATCATTCCGCTGCAGATGAAGCTCGTGTATCGCATCGGCCAATCGTACGGTTTCGAGCTCGATCGCGGACATATCAAGGATTTCCTCGCCACTGTCGGCGTCGGCCTGACTTCGCAGTACCTAGAGCAGGCGGGGCGCAAGCTGCTGGGTGGATTGCTCGGCAAGGTCGGCGGCGGACTGCTCGGCAAGATGGGCGGTGGCTTGGCGCGCGGGGCGGGCAATCAGGCGGTCAGTTCCGGCATGAGCTTCGCTAGCACGTATGCGCTTGGTCACGTAGCAAAGCGCTACTACGCGGGCGGCCGCACGTTGTCGACGCAGATGCTGAGGGAATCGTTCGACAATATCGTAGCCGAGGCTAAAAATCTGCAAGCTCGCTATCTGCCCGAAATGCAGGCGAAAGCGAGCACGCTCGACGCGACGAAGATACTGGATATGGTGCGACAGGGCTGATTGAATACGGGTACTTCTTCGTTTGCCGCATTCATTACGACTTCGTTCGGCGGCTCGAAATCGCTCTTGTGCTCGTTAGATCGACGAAGCCTCGTACTTCAACCATAACCCGAATCTGACTGAGACCGACATGCCCTATATCAACATCAAGATTACCGATGAAGGCGTCACCAAGGCGCAAAAAGCTGAACTGATCGAGGGCGTCACCGCACTTCTGCAGCGCGTACTCAACAAGAATCCGGCGACGACAGTGGTTGTCATCGACGAGGTCAATACCGATAACTGGGGCATAGGCGGCGAGCAGGTGACGGAGCTGAGGAAGCGGCGCTCGTGACAAGCGTTATGAAAAAAGAAACGCGCGCGCCCGGCGCTCGTTTCGCATAAATTTGAAACCCACACAAAGGAAATCGGATGAAGCTCCTGCAAAGCCGGAATCAAAGCTGGACTCGCGTCGCAATAGCGACCCTTTCATTTGGCATGACGATCGCATGGGCGGAAGAGCCCGATCTCGATGAGATCGTCCGTAACCC
>JACDAM010000148.1 GCA_013695435.1 Burkholderiales bacterium
GGGCAAACGCGCGCTGATCAAAGTGAAGCACGCACGCACGGCCGACTGCGTCGTCGCGGGGTTCCGCTGGCATAAGAGCGGAAAGGATGTCGTGGGGTCGTTGTTACTCGGTCTCTACGACGACAGAGGCGTGTTGCAGCACGTCGGTGTCACGTCGTCGTTCACGATGGCGATGCGCAAAGAGCTCGCTGTCGAGCTCGCGCCGCTGCGCAAGAATGCGTTCGATAAGCACCCATGGAAAGAATGGGCGCAGGCGGATGACGCGACGACGCGCATGCCCGGCGCGCAAAGCCGCTGGAGTGCGGGCAAGGATTTGTCATGGGAGCCGTTGCGGATCGAGCGAGCGTGCGAAGTAAAGTACGATCACCTGCAAGGCAACCGCTTTCGGCACGCGGCGACTTTTCTGCGGTGGCGCCTGGACAAACCGCCGGGCGAGTGCCGCTACGATCAACTCGAAGTCACGAACCCTTACGAGCTCGCGAAAGTTTTCAGCGCGGCGAGTCGGCGCTGACGGCGGTTTCCGGCATCAACGCCATGCAATGACACTTGGGCTCAAAGCAGTCAGTAGCGGTTCAGCAAGGTAAGGCTCAATTCTCCGCTGAATCATCCTCGAACACGGCGTCGATATCGCGCCCGGAGTGCAGTATCCGAACGACATCAATCCCGTCAGGCAGCGCATCGTAAAAGATGACATACCGGCCGAACGGCATGCTTCGCAGGCCGGGCGACAATTCGTCGCGAGATCGGCCCATCAATGGCCGGGTCGACAGCAACCGCAGCCTGGCTTCCTGACGATCCACCCAAGCGTCTGCCTGCGCGATGCTGTCCTCAGCGACGTAATCCCAGATTTCAGCGATGTCGGCGCCGGCGAGTGGCCGGCGGAAGATGCGCGGCATCCTATGACTTGTCAGGGCGTCCCTTGGCTACCCGCCTGGCGCGCCCATCGCGCTTGACCTGCTCGGCAGCCCAATCTGCCGAAACACCGCTGTCGAGTCCCGCTCGGATGTCCTGACGCAATTGCCCAAGCCTGGCAGCCCGCATTCGGTCCTGCTCGTCCATGAGGCGTAGCGCCTCGCGGACCACCTCGCTGGCGGATGTATACATGCCCGAACTGACCTTCTGCCGCACCATCTCTTCGAGCTGGGGGGTGAGATTGACGTTCATGCCCATGCTAAATTTCCTCCATGACGTTCGGTGACCGGTCCGCCGTATTCTATCAATTATTGTCAAAGATGGACATTACCAAGCCCCTGCAATAACGCCTTTCTGATGTCGGAGCACCAGGAAGTTGACAGGCTAAGGTTGCTGTCCGAATGACAGCCTCACGACTTCCGCAGTGTGTAATGCGCGGCGCTTCGCGGCTTGCGCAATCTGCTCGCCGCAGCTATAGCCATCCGAAATAATCAGCGTATCTTCGCTCGCCCCACGCACAGCCGGCAGCAGCACGCGCTCGCCGATCGCGAGCGACACATCAAATTTGTTTTCGTCAAAGCCAAACGCGCCGGCCATGCCGCAGCAGCCGGAATCGAGCACGGTGTAATCGAGGCCGAGTCGGGTGAGCAGGGTACGTTCGCTATCTGTGCCGAGCACGGCATTCTGATGGCAGTGCATATGTACGAGCGCTCGGCGGTTCAGCGGCGGCGGTTGAAAATCGGTTTTGTCGATCAGGAACTCCGCGAGAGTGCGGGTTGCGCGATTGAGTTTGGCGGCGCGCTCGTCGTTCGGGAAAAAGTTCAGCAGCTCGTCGCGAAACGTTGCGACGCACGCCGGTTCAAGGCCGATAACGGGAATGCCCGCTTCGATCTCGGGCCCGAGCACGGTCAGGGTTTGTTCGAGCAAGCCCTTGGCTTGCGTCAGCCAGCCGAAATCGTAGAGCGGCCGGCCGCAGCACACTGACCTGCGCGGCAATGTGACCTCGTAACCGGCTGCTTCGAGCACCTCGGTTGCAGCGATCAACACATGCGGCTGGAAGTGGTTATTGAACGTGTCGGGCCACAGGATGACGCGCGGTCGCCCCGCATTTCGCGGGCCACAACGCGCAAACCAGCGTGCGAATGTTTGATTGGCGATCGCCGGGATGTGACGCTCCCGCGCGATCCCGGCGATCGCTTTCGCAGCCGCGCTCAAGCCCGGAGTCTGCGTAAAAAAATTTGCGAGCCATGGCGCGTGCGCGGCGAGCTCGGCCCAGCGTCGGATCTGCCCCATCGCATACGCCTGTCTAGGCCGTCGCTTCGTCTCAAAGTAGTGCGACAGAAACTCGGCCTTGTAACTCGCCATATCCACCTGCACCGGGCACTCGCTTTTGCAGGCTTTGCACGCGAGGCATAGATCGAGCGCCTCCTTCACGTGCTCGTTTTGCCACAGGCCTGGCGGCTCTTTGCTTTGCCCATCGCTTTGCAGCATTTCGAATAGCAGGCGCGCCCGGCCGCGCGTCGAGTGTTGTTCTTCGCCGGTCGCGCGGTAACTCGGGCACATCGTGCCGCCGCCGATGCTGCGGCACTTGGCGACGCCAACGCAGCGGCGCGCCGCGCTGGCGATACTGTTGCCATCGTTGCTGAAGGAAAAATGCGTCGCCGGATCGAACGGATGGTAAGCGGGACCGGCGCGCAGGTTTTCGTCGACGCGGAGAATGTCGCTGCCATAGGGCGCGATCAGCTTGCCGGGATTCATGCGGTTGCGCGGATCCCAGATCGCCTTGAATTCGCGGAATGCCTGCATGATGCGCGGGCTGTACATGCGGCCCAGCAATTCAGCGCGCGCCTGGCCGTCGCCGTGCTCGCCCGACAGCGAGCCTCCGTAGCGCACCACGAGATCGGCGGCTTCGAACAAAAATTCGCGCCAGCGCGCGATGCCGGCGGCAGTTTTGAAATCGAAGGTGATGCGGCCGTGGATGCAGCCGTCGCCGAAGTGGCCGTAGAACGAGCATTGATAGTTGTAGCGATCGAGCAGCTTGCGGAAATCGCGCAGATATTGACCGAGCTGCTCGGGCCGCACCGCTGCGTCTTCCCATCCCGGATAAGTCTCGGGCTCGCCGGGAACCGAGTTGGTGGCGGCGGCGCCGACTTCGCGCAGCGACCAAAGTTTGCGCTGCTGTGCGGGCTCGCTGTAAAGCACCGTTGCGACCGCGCTGCGGCTTTCGCTTTGCATCAAGCGTTGCGCGCGAGCTATCGCTTCGTCCTGCGTCGCGGCGCCGAATTCGACCAGCAGCCATGCGCGCCCTTCCGGCAGCAGCGCAATATCGGCAAGCTGCGCGTGCTTCTTGCGCATGTCGGCGATCATGCGTTCGTCCAGCCCTTCGAGGCAGATCGGCGCGTGTTCGAGCAGCGCCGGTGTGCGATCGGCGGCGAGGTAAATGTCGGCATAGCCGAGCACGACGAGGACGCGCTGCGGCGGACTCGCGACCAGCCGGGTTGTCGCGGTCAGCGTAATCGCGCACGTGCCTTCCGAGCCGACCAGCGCGCGTGCGACGTTGAAGCCGTTTTCCGGCAGCAGTTGATCGAGGTTGTAGCCCGACACGCGGCGCTTCAGGGTCGGAAATTCGCCGCGTATGGCATCAGCATAATCGTCGCGCAGCTTTTGCAAGGCGCGATAAATTTCGCCGCGCCGCCCGCCCGCTTGCATGATTGCGGTAAGTTCAGCCGGCGAAGTTTCACCCGCCCGGAAGCGCGCGCCGTCGTAAGTCAGCACTTCGAGCGCTTCGATGTTCTCGGCGGTTTTGCCGGCGAACAGCGAGTGCGCGCCGCACGAGTTGTTGCCTATCATGCCGCCCAGGGTGCAGCGGCTGTGCGTGGCCGGATCGGGCCCGAAGGTGAGGCCGTGTTTTTCCGCCTCGATACGCAAGATATCGCAGACGACGCCGGGCTCGACCAGCGCCGAGCGCGCCTCCGCATCGATCCGCAATACACGGTTCAGATATTTCGACGTGTCGAGAACGACGGCGACGTTGCAGGTTTGGCCGGCGAGGCTGGTGCCGGCGCCGCGCATGAGCAGCGGCGCATCGTGCTCGCGACAGCATTCGACCGCCGCGACGATGTCATCCAGCGTGCGCGGAATCACGATGCCGATTGGGATCTGCCGATAATTCGAAGCGTCGGTCGAATACAGCGCTTGCGCCCCGGCATCGAAACGCACTTCGCCGGCGATGGCGCTTTCGAGCGCTGCGGCGAGTGCGTCGGCGGCGGAAGCTTTCATGTTCGAGCGGCGTCTAAAATCGAAGCGGCGGACTTTGACGGGAGATGTTGAGGCCGTCCCCTCGATTCAGGTATTAGCTGCTGTGCGGCTCCGCGCGCGGCGGACTGCCTAAACCGTTGCACTGCAACTTCGGGCTTCGCGGGAACGACAACCTGAAGGCGTTTCTTCTACAGCAAGTCGATCGTCGTTGCCGAGCCTTATGCGGCGACCCGCTCGACCGCGAGGTAAGGTTGTTGTGCCGCGAAAGCCAGACGAATGGCTGCTTCGTCAGGAAGCGCGCTGACTTGCCAACGAACGAGTGGGACACCTGCAGATGAGAGCGCTTTTTCTTTCTTGGCGTCGGCCTCGACGCCTGATGCCTTTTGATGAGATCGATCATCAAGCTCAATGGCGGCAACAACCGTTGAATCTTTGAGGCATACAACGAAGTCAAGGCGCATACGATTGATACGGTTGTTCCACTCGGCAGATTTGAAACCTTTCTTGACCCCCAAAACACACGAAAGCTGAACTTGGGCCAAAACAATACGCTCGGGCAACGCCTTCGCAAGGCGATGGTAAAGGATTTGTTCTGGCTGGGTGAGAGGCTTCTTAACGTAGAACGGCCAGGGTTGATCGCCGGAGCCTGGATTGCCGCGCTTTTTGAGCGCGGCAATTACGATACCGGTAATTACGAAGAGAACAACAATGAACAAGACTGTCTGCATGCGGCTTTACTCCAAAAGTGTGAGGGCACCCAACTTGATGAAGCCCGGACTGCGCCGGTTGCAGCCGTGAGCTCGTTTCAGCCGGGAGCAGAGACGGCGGGCGGCGCGATGGCCTGCCCGCGATCGCTATCCGGCTTGTCGGGCGTTGCTGGAGCAGGCGCCGTCGTCTTTTGTATCGAAGTTTCCGCGGCCTCAGGCTGATGCTGCGGCAGCCTCACTTCAAGAAATTCCGATTCGCCGGCTTCCACGGAACTGCGGGCCGGAATCGTTCCCAGGCGCTGCTTCAGCGGCGCCGGCGATTGGCCGAGCAGATTCGCGTAATACCAGGCGTTGGTCATGACCTTTTTCACGTAATCGCGCGTCTCGCCGAACGGGATGGTTTCGATGTAGATGGCGCTTTCCATGGCCGTATCGCCGCGCCAGGCCTGCGCGCGCGATGGCCCGGCGTTGTAGGCGGCAGACGCCAGAACCGGCGACTGATCGAGCGTATCGAGCGCATAGCGCAGATACTGCGTGCCCAGCATCAGATTAGTATCGACGTGTCCGATTTGCGAGCTGTGATAGCTCTTCATGCCGACGCGCTTCGCCACCCAGCGGGCAGTCGCCGGCATCACCTGCATGAGGCCGGCGGCGCCGGCGCTCGAACGCGCATCGGCGATGAACCGGCTTTCCTGGCGGATCAGCCCGTACACCCAGGCTTCATCCAGAACGGCTTCGCGCACCCGCTGGCCCATCATCTTCCGGTACGGCGTCAGATAGCGCATGCCGAAATCGTGCAGCACGGTGGTTTTGTCGGCGGCATTTATCGCCCTGTCGTACAGTTCGTGGCGGCGGGCGAGATGCGAGATCGCCAGCAACTGATGATCGTCGAGATCGCGCACCGCCCAGATCCATTCGCGCGTGGCATCGGTGCGTAAATCGAGTCGATATAACTCGAGCGCGCGGCGTATGCCCGGCAACTGTTGAATCGCCGTTACGGCGGCGTCGCCTGGCGCGTAGACTTCGGCCGGAATGACGTTGCGCGCGCCGAGCTCTTCAGCCGCCAGCGCACCGTAGAAATGATGTTCGCCGCTCAACCCGGCCAGCAGCAGCCTGGCATCCAGCAAGGC
>JACDAM010000149.1 GCA_013695435.1 Burkholderiales bacterium
GGCATAGCTCGTTAACGGTTTGGAATTTGCGATTACCAACAGTGAACCAGGTCAGTTCAGAGTGAATTCCCGGGAACTGTCCGCTGATCGGGTCGATTCGAGCACCTCCGCGATTGCCCGCCGGAATCATCTTTTCGTAACCGCTTGCTTATGAACATTTCCAGGGTTTGCGTGATTGGCGGCAGCGGCTTCGTTGGGCGTCACATCGTCCGCCAGCTTGCGAAGCGCCGCGTCAAAGTTATCGTGCCGACGCGCAATCGTGAACGCGCCAGGCATCTGATCGTGCTGCCTGCGGTTGAAGTCGTGAACGCCGATGTGCACGACCAGCAAACCCTCGAAAAGCTGACCGCCGGCTGCGATGCCGTGATCAACCTGATCGGCATCCTGCACGAAAACCGCAAAGGCGCTTTCGAAGTTGCGCACGTCGAACTGCCGCGCAAGATCGCCACAGCCTGCGTCAAATCGAGTGTCGGCCGCCTGCTGCACATGAGTGCGCTGAACGCAAGCCCGGACGCGCCCAGCGAATATTTGCGCTCGAAGGGCCGCGGCGAAGCGCTGCTGCGGCGCGCTGCGGGCGCCAGTTCGCAGTCGAGTTCGGGAAGCGGAGTCGGCGCTACCGTGTTTCGTCCATCCGTGATTTTCGGTCCGGGCGACAGCTTTCTGAACCTGTTTGCGGCACTGGCCAAATGGCTTCCCGTTATCGTGCTTGCCTGCCCGCGGGCACGCTTTCAGCCAGTGTTCGTCGAAGACGTCGCCTGCGCTTTTGTAGAAAGCCTGTTCGTCCCCGCCGCGGCTGGCCAAAGCTACGATCTGTGCGGCCCTGACGTTTACACGCTGCGTCAACTTGTTGAGTATGCAAGCCGCGCCGCCGGCCATCCGCGCCGCGTCATCGGCCTGAACGACCGGCTCTCGTACTGGCAGGCAGCGGCAATGGAATGGCTGCCGCTCAAACTGATGACGCGCGACAATTATCATTCGATGCAAATCGATAACGTCTGCAAGGACGAAAGCGGCAGCGGCCGTATCGGCGGCTGCGCTTTCCCGTTTGCCATAAAGCCGGCTTCGCTCGAGGCCGTCGTTCCCACTTATCTGCGCCCGCGCAAGTCCGATTACGACGACATGCGATCGACGGCGGGGCGCGGAACAAGCGGCCAATGATGGTCGGCTCGAGTCGATCGGACGTAAGGTGGGTGCATGCCGACCTCCTGCTCCGGCGTTTCTCGAATCGATTTCATGAAACGGCAGCGATGCCCGTGACGTGATGATCCACGCTGTTTGATGCGGATCTACGAAGTCGGCGGCGCCGTGCGCGACGAGTTACTCGGCCTGCCGGTCAAGGATCGCGATTTCGTCGTCGTCGGCGCAACGCCCGAGCAAATGACGCAGCTTGGCTACAAGCCCGTCGGCCGGGATTTTCCGGTTTTCCTGCATCCCGAAACGCACGAGGAGCACGCGCTGGCGCGCACCGAACGCAAAACAGGGCCTGGATACACAGGCTTCGTCGTGCATGCCGCGACGGACGTCACGCTCGAACAGGATTTGCAGCGCCGCGATCTCACCATCAACGCGATCGCGCGCGACGAAAGCGGCGCGCTGATCGATCCGTTCGGCGGCATCGGCGATTTGCGCGCGGGCATTCTACGCCACGTCAGCCCGGCCTTCGCCGAGGACCCGGTGCGCGTGCTGCGCGTTGCGCGGTTTGCCGCGCGCTTCGGTTTTGCCATTGCGCCGGAGACCCTGGCGCTGATGCGCGACATGGTGAACGCGGGCGAAGCCGATGCGCTGGTCGCGGAGCGCGTCTGGCAGGAATTGGCCAGGGGTTTGATGGAGCAAAAGCCGTCGCGCATGTTCGTGGCGTTACGCGATTGCGGCGCGCTCGCCCGCATTTTGCCTGAGATCGATCGCCTGTTCGGTGTGCGCCCCGAACTCGGTGCCCGCGAAGCGGGGGGTGCGGGAAGGGACGCCGAAAGCCGCGTGCAAACGCCGTCGATACGGGGCGTAGGCGGCCGCTCCCGCCCCGAGGCTTCGCCCGCCGAGTCGCGGCCGCAACCCGCGAAGTATCATCCCGAAATCGACACCGGCCTGCACGTGATGCAGGTTGTCGACTGCGCCGCCGCTTGCGATCTGTCGCTGGCGGAACGCTTCGCGGCATTGACGCACGATCTCGGCAAGGGAACGACGCCGCCGGAAATCCTGCCGCGGCACATCGGCCATGAGGCGCGCGGCCTGAAACTGGTCGAGGAATTGTGCGCGCGATTGCGGGCGCCGAACGAATGCCGCGACCTTGCGCGCCTGACCGCAATCCATCATGGCAACGTCCATCGCGCGCTGGAGTTGAAGCCGGCAACCATACTGAGACTGCTCGAAGCAAGCGACGCCTTTCGCAAACCGCAGCGCTTTGCGCAGATGCTGCGGGTGTGCGAATGCGATTTTCTTGGCCGCATCGGCGAAAGCGACGGTCCGAACGGCATTCCGGATAGCGCCGACAAGCCGTATCCGCAGGTAATGCGTTTGGTCCGCGCACTGACTGCGGCGCAAACTGTCGATTCGGGCGCGATCGCCGGGCAAAATGAGCCTATCTCGATACGCGAACGCATTCACGAGGCTCGTTTGTCAGCGATACGCGCGGCGCTGGGCGATTCGCGGTGAGCCGCCATCGGTTGAAGGGTAGTGGATGGGCGGAATCGGTCACTGCGCGGGCTCATCCCCACCCCAGCCCCCCCAGCAAGTGGGGAGGAAGCGATCGTTTGTCTCCTTCCCCTTGATGGGGGGGAAAGTTGGGACGGGGTGGCGCCGTAAGGCTTGCGCTCATTTGTATCCTTCCCCCTTGACGGGGGAAGGGCCCGCCGACACGTTAGATTAGCCTCGTGCTTCACTCGAAAGCCTGAATCATGTTTTCTCGATTTACTTGCATGGAAGCCAAGGCGCACCATTCAGCATGACATCTGCCAACCCCAGTTTCTGGCGCGATCTCGGCGTCAATCTGAAAAGCGGCGTGCGCCTCGCAGCGCTGATGGTTCGCCGCTTGAGCCGCGCTGATTTCCGCGTTTCGCCCGATCAACTGGTAGCGCTTGCGATCGTGCAGTTGATGCTGAATCTGCTGGTGAGCCTGACCGCCAATGGCAGCGGCGGCGTTTTGAATCCGGCCGCGCTGCCCGGCGAAATATTTTTTATCGCGCTGCTGGTGCTCGCCGGTTACCTGATTGCGCGGATGCAAGGCGATATGTCGATCGCATTGGCGATTCCGGTTGTCGCGCTGACCACGGCCCCGGCTTTCACCGTCGTCTACCTTGGCGTCGCGGCCATAGCGGGAGGTGGTGACGCAACGGGCATCAGCGCAAACATAGGCGAGATTCTCGGCAACGCGCTGCCGTTCCCGAGGCACGAAATCTATTCGGCGCTCTATACCGCCTACCTGGTCTGGGCGCTTGCGGTGACGATCGCCGGCGTGATTCTGGTTACCGGCTGGCGTTTGCCGAAAACACTCGCGGCAATAGCACTCATCGTCGCTCTCGGGATCATGCCGCAGTGGTTTTTCCCGGCCGGCGAACTGTGGCTTGCCGCGGCGGATGAGGATATCCGGGCCGGCTTTCCCTCGGCTGCGTCCGAAAACGTTCTAGAAGCGCAACCGCGCTTGCTCGGCGCCCAACTTGCGGCGCTGGCGCCGCAGCGTCCGGGAGTTGCCGATTTGTACTTCGTCGGCTTCGCGCCGTACGCGAGTCAGGATGTGTTCATGAAGGAAACGCAGGCCGTGAAAAAGTTGTTCGACGAGCGTTTCGATACCGCCGGCCGCTCGATCGCGCTGATCAACAATGCGCAAACGCTGGCGGAAACGCCGCTTGCGACGACCACCCATCTCGCCCGCACGCTGGAAGAAATCGCCGGGATCATGGATGCGGAAGAAGACATGCTGTTCCTGTTCATCACCACGCACGGCTCGCAGTTTCACGAGCTTCAGGTCGAATTCGAACCGCTGCGGCTGAACCAGGTCGATGCCGGATTCCTGCGCGACGCCCTCGTGCGGGCCGGCATTAAATGGCGGATTATCGCGATCTCGGCATGCTATTCGGGCGGCTTCGTGGCGCCGCTCAAAAACGAAAACACGCTGATCATGACCGCCGCCGATGCCAGAAACACCTCATTCGGCTGCGAAAACGAAGCCGATTTCACCTGGTTCGGCCGCGCGTTGTTCGACGAGCAATTGCGCACCAAGTATTCATTCAGCGACGCCTTTGCTGGAGCGCTCGAAACCATCGCGCAGTGGGAGAACGAGCAGGGCTACACGCATTCGCAGCCGCAAATCGAAGTCGGCGCGGCGATTGCGCCGAAGCTGGAAGCCCTCGAAACGCGCCTGCGGCGGGATCGCGATCGCGTTCTCGCTCACCTTTTACGCGACCCAGTAACTCAGGGTAAGGAGTCGTTCCCGCGCTGATCGAAGCATTTCCAGGCCAGCGGGAATCCCCGGTTGTCTTGAACTACGCACGCCTGAATTCCATTCGGCGCCCCATTCGCAACGCTCGTCAGGTCATTGAAAACACAGGTTTACAGGCTATGCAAGTCACTTTACCATGCTCAGTCTTGTTCCGCCGTGATCTGCCGCATCGCGATAAAGCCACGCAAAGGCAGGTTAGCTTCCCCCGGAATCTTTGCTTATCGACTCTCTCTCTCTCACAACTACTTTGGGGATTGAATATGAAGTTGTCATCAGCCTGTAAGGCGCCGGGCGCGCTAATCATGGGGCTCGCCGGGACGTTGGCGCAGGCGGCGCCGAATGCTTATGTGGTGAATGTGTTGCAGCAGCCGCCTACGATAACGGTCTTCGATACTCAGACCAACCTACCCGTTGGCGCTCCGATCGTAATTCCGGCAACAAATACTTTGGGTCCGGATACCGGCCCGCAAGATATCGTCATCAACCAGGCCGGAACCAGAGCTTATATCGCCGACGTCCGCGCTAATGAAATCGATGTTCTTGAGCTTTCGACTGCCAATAGCGCTAACCCTGTTTTCAATACGATTCCGCTAGGACCCGGCGGGCCAGGCGGCGGCAGTCCAACAACCGGGCCGGCCAAGCTCGCATTCCGGCCGGGATTCCCCAATCAGCTTTTCGTCGTACAGTTCAGCGGCCACGTCGTTGTCGTCGATACCGATGCGAATGGCGGTGCCGGCGCCGTTATTGCGAATTCCAGCCTTACATTGGGATCGGGCTCGCAAAGCATCGTATTCAATGCCGCCGGCACTCGCGCTTACATTCCGAATCGCGGAGACAACACGGTGTCGGCGATCAGAACCGAAACGGTTCCGCCGACTTTGATCGGCAGCAACATTCCGGCCGGCCCTCAGCCGGACGATGTTGCGTTCGATTCCGCTCGGAACCGCTTGCTGGTCGCGAATACTGACGATCCCCCCGTGACGGCACCAGGACAAAGCATTCGGGTATTTAATATAGCCGCGAATGATGTGGTAACGGAGGCTGCACCGATTGCAACGAGCTTCAGGCCTGGCAGCATCTTGCTGAATCCAGACAACACGCGCTTCTACGTAGTCGAGGATTTCGGTAACCGCGTGTTCGCTTTTGACGCAGCGACGCTTTCGAGTACGCCGGTGGATACGTTCACAGTGGGCACCGCGCCCGAATTCATGGAGTTTTCTGCTGACGGCAGTCGTCTCTACATCCCGAATGCGGGTAGCGATAACGTGTCTGTTTTCGACACCTCGGGCCCCACTGCGGTCGCGGCGGTCAATAATCCGATCCCGGCCGGAAACAATCCGAAGTACCTCGCAATCGCCCCATCCACCACCGGTTCGGCCAGCGCCCTGCAATTCGATCCGTCAGCCGTGACGGTGGCCGAGAACGTCGCTGGCGGCGTCGTGACCTTGACGGTGACGCGTACCGGCGGCACTGCTGGCGCGATTAGCGCAACTGTATCGGTGGCTTCGGGCAGCGCAACGGCTAACAGCGATTTTACGCCGACCGCGACGCCGGCCACAGTCAGCTTTGCCAGCGGCGACCCCGCCGCGAAGACGGTGGCGGTGCCTATCACGAATGATGGCGCGAGTGGTGAGGGCAACGAGAACTTCACGGTAACGCTGGGCGCGCCGACCGGGGGCGCGGCACCCGGTGCGGGCACTGCGACCGTCACGATCGCGGACGATGATGCAGCGCCGGCTCCACCGCCAGGCCCGCCGCCGGCCCCTGCACCAGGCGGTGACGGCGGTGGTGGTGGCGGATGTGCCCTGAACATTGACGGCACCGCCGATTATGGCCTGCCGCTACTACTGTTGTTGGCGGGATCGTTCTACGCGTTCCGCCGCCGGGTAGGCAAGTAAGAGTCGCGACAAGCAAGTGAAGTAAAACGCGCATCTGCGGATGCGCGTTTTTTATGCCAGGGAATCCTCGCAATGGCACGTTACGGCTTTTCAACAAACCGCTAAAGCAAGCGGCGCTTGTCGCCCTGGGTGAAACCGGACAGCGGCTCCGGCCAGTTTTTGCTCAAGGCCATCACCTTGAACAATTCCCCCATCTCTGCCGGACTCAAGAGCTTGTGCGCGGCCCTGGCGATCGAGGCATACCCGGGCGGATCGCCAGCCGCCAGCGTCTCGAGCAATTCGGTAATGCCGCAATTGATCAGGAATTGCGCCTGCGTCGTATACCCGGCAAGCCGCAGGCCGGCGCTGACGCCGCTTTCGGCAATGGCGCTGAAATCGATATGGCTCGTCATATCGTCGAGCCCGGGCAGGTGAAACGGATCCTCGTGCGCATGATGCCGGTAATGGCACATCAGGGTGCCGCGATCGCGCTGTGCGTGATAGTACTCGCTCTCGCCGAAACCATAGTCGATCAGCAGGACGACGCCCTTGACCAGAATATTTGCCAGGCTTGCGACGAGCTGGCCGGCGGCAAGATTGATTTCACTCAGGTAGCCGCCCGCGTTTCCGCTCATGCAGCCTCGGCGCTGCAACCGGGTCGCCGCTGTAAGCAGTCGGCCACCTGTGATCGGCTGATCTCGCCAGACGAATTCACCGGCTTCGACCGCGACCCCGCGCTCGTCGATGCCCGCTTCACGCCAGACCACGAGATGCGTCGGCAGCGCATCGAGAACTTCGTTGGCGACAATGACTCCGCTGAAAGATTCGGGCAGCGTGTGCAACCACTCGACGCGCTCGGCCAGATGCGGCGCATGCTCAACAAGCAAATCGCGTTGGCGGCCAGCGAGATCGCCGCTGATTTCGAGGATCCTGTAGCGGCGCGGTAAGCGCCCGATGCTTTCGAGCTCGGTCAGCAAGTCGAGCGCCATGCGCCCGGAGCCGGCGCCGAGTTCGAGAATGTCGCCGTCAGCCATGTCGCCAGTGCGGGCGAGCAGCGGCGCAAATTGGCGGGCGAGCGTGCGCGCGAACAAAGCGGAGAGTTCCGGCGCAGTGATAAAATCGCCGCTCGCGTCGAATTTGGCGGCGCCCGCGCTGTAATAACCGAGGCCCGGCGCGTAGAGCGCCAGCTCCATATAGCGCGCGAAGCTGATCCAGCCGCCGCAATCGACAATCTCGCGCTCGATCCGTTCGCGGACCCGCCGACTGTGGCGCAGGGCATGGTCGCCAGGTTCAGGCAGGCGCGAGCGATGCGGCGGCAGGCGGTTTATATTTCAGCCTCGTGGTTCAGCAAGTTCGATTGAATAACAAAGAGGTGCGGCGTGCAAGGCAAGGTCGTGCTGATTACCGGAGGCGCGCGGCGCGTGGGCGCTGCAATGTGCCGCTGGCTGCACAGCGAAGGGGCGGAAGTCATGGTGCACTATCGCGCGTCGATGAACGAGGCGCGCGCCATGCAAGCCGAGCTGAATGCGCGCCGCGCCGATTCGGTGGCGCTGGCTCGCGCCGATCTGCTCAAGCTTTCGGCGCTGCCCAGTTTGATCAAAAGCACGATCGAGCGCTTCGGCCGGCTCGATGTCCTGATCAACAACGCATCGAGCTTTTTCCCGACTGCGATCGGCGAAATCACCGAAAAAGCCTGGGACGACCTGATCGGCACCAATCTGAAGGCGCCGCTGTTTTTGTCGCAGGCCGCGGCATTGCACCTCCGCAAAACGCATGGCTGCATCATCAACATTATCGACATCCACGCCGAGCATCCGATGAAGAACCATGTCGTCTACAGCGTCGCCAAAGGCGGTCTGGTTGCCCTGACGCGCTCGCTGGCGCGCGAGCTCGGGCCCGAGGTGCGCGTCAATGGCATCGCGCCCGGCACCATCGTCTGGCCTGAGGACGAAGCGTGGTCGGACGAGGTATCGCGCCAGCGCATCGTTAATCAGACGATATTGAAGCGCGTCGGCGATCCGGACGATATTGCGCGCGCGGCGAAATTCCTGATCAGCGACGCGCCCTATCTGACCGGGCAGGTGATCGCGGTCGATGGCGGGCGTAGCGTCAACATGTGATTCGACAGTGAGATCAAATCGTGACCAGAACCGCAATTAAACCGCCGCAAACCATGTTGCGCCTCACCGGCAAGGCGCTCGGCGATTATGCGATGATCCGCGAAGGCGATCGGGTTTTGCTCGGCTTGTCGGGCGGCAAGGACAGCTTTTCGCTGCTGCATACGCTGCTCCACATGCAAGGCACGTCACCGGTCAAATTCGAGTTGGCGGCAGCAACCGTCGATCCGCAATCGCCCGAATACGATCCATCGCCGCTGAAAGCCTGTATGACCGAACTCGGCGTGCCGTACTTTTACGAAAGCTCCCCGGTGCTCGAACTGGCGAAACGGAAAATGGGCAAGGCGTCGTTTTGCGCATTCTGCTCGCGCATGCGCCGCGGCATGCTGTACGGCGCTGCGCGGCGCGAAGGGTATAACGTGCTGGCGCTCGCCCAGCATCTCGACGATCTTGCCGAAACCTTCATGCTGTCGGCGTTTTTCGGCGGCAAACTCAGGACGATGCAGGCGCATTACGTGAACGACGCCGGCGATCTTCGCATCATTCGGCCGTTCATCTATGTACGCGAACGTCAGACTGCCGCTTTCGCGAAAAACGCCGGCTTGCCGGTCATTCCGGAAAATTGTCCGGCATGTTTTGCGATGCCCATGCAGCGCTGGCAGACCAAACAGAAGCTCGCCCAGTTCGAGGCCGAAAATTCGAAGCTGTTCCCGAATTTACTGAGTGCTATGCGGCCGCTTCTGGGCGTTGCGCCGCCGGGCCTGTCGAGCGCCGCTGCCTGACAAAAAAAGTCCGGCGTTTCGATGCGCCGGACCGTTTGCGTTTGACTGGCGAACCGTCATCCCCGCGGGCGTGACGTGCGGGGATGACGTTGGTTAACGGTTACTTGCTTTTTCCGGGTTTGGATTTTTCCTTGGCCGGCGCTTTTTTCTTGTCGGCGTCCTTTGATTTGCCGCCCTTGTCTCCACCGCCCTTGCCTTTTCCTTGAGCCATTTCGTTCTCCTCTCATAAGTAAGTTGAGATCGCCGCGCTTCAGACCGCAACGATCAAACGCACGTTATGCAATAAACATTCCCGCACTGTGGCAGGTACATGGAACGGGATTTTGACAAGCGACGCGCGACGCGCTATTACATTGGCATAGTGCGCGATGGCAGCGCCATCGCCGTCAATGTAAGACTTACATCGGGGCGAGCAAGACTTCCAGTCCGCCGCTATCTTTTCCGGAGAAAAAACGAAAACTCACCTTTCGATTCGACCGCCGACAATAACGCATGCCCGGTCTGTTTTGAGAACGCCTGAAAGTCCTTGACCGAGCCCGGATCGGTGGCAACGACTTTCAGTACGTCGCCCGACAGCATATCGGTCAGTGATTTTTTTGTCCGCAAAATCGGCAGCGGGCAATTCAGTCCGCGCGCGTCCAGTTCTCTATCGAAATCCATAGCCTTGCTCCTGGCGCCTTGACGCCGTATCTGAACGAAAATCGAAAAACTGTTATATAGCAAACGGCGTGGCGCGCGCAAGCCGGTGCTACGCGGTAATATCGGCTTCGATTCCGCGTACGACGCAACACAATCATTAAGAATGACTGTCGAATCATCCTCTGCCGTGCCGCAGGTCAGCCGGGCCGCAGCCTTCCGTTACTGGCTGCGGCTCGGCTTTATCAGCTTGGCGGGCCGGCCGGACAGATCGCGATCATGCATCATGATCTGGTCGAGCGTATGCGCTGGATTTCCGAGAAGCGTTTTTTGCATGCGCTCAATTACTGCATGCTGCTGCCCGGCCCGGAAGCGCAGCAGCTCGCGGTTAACATCGGCTGGATGCTGCATCGAACCTGGGGCGGCATCGTTGCCGGGACACTCTTTGTGCTGCCGTCGCTGTTCGTGCTGATCGCGCTGACGTGGGTTTATCTGCGCTTCGGCGACGTGCCGGCGATTGCCGGCATCCTGTACGGCATCAAGCCTGCGGTCACCGCAATCGTCGCCTTTGCTGCTTATCGCATCGGTTCGCGCGTGCTCACAAACGGCGTGTTATGGACGATCGCAGCGGCGGCATTCGTGGCGATCTTCGCTTTGAAAATTCCGTTTCCGTATATCGTTCTCGGGCCGGCGTCCTCGGCGCCTTAGGTGGCCGCATCGCTCCGGGCAAGTTCGCGACCGGCGGAGCACATGGCGCCGCGGGGAAAGACTACGGGCCGGCGTTGATAGACGATGACACACCGACGCCGAAGCATGCCGAGTTCAGGTAGCGGCGCGCATCGCTTCTTGCCGCGGTCGGAATCGCCATATGGCTGGCCGCAATGGCCGCGCTGATCGCGCTGTTCGGCTGGGACGCGACGCTGACGCACATGGCCTGGTTTTTCACCAAGGCTGCGCTTCTGACTTTCGGCGGCGCCTATGCCGTGCTGCCCTACGTGTATCAGGGCGGCGTCGAACAATATCAGTGGCTGACGGCAACGCAAATGATAGATGGCCTGGCGCTCGGCGAGACGACACCGGGGCCGCTGATCATGGTCGTCGCTTTCGTCGGGTTTGTGGGTGGCTGGAGCAAGGAAATCTTCGGTCCCGAGGCCTTGTTTCTTGCCGGCGCGACGGCGGCGACGGTCGTCACGTTCTTTACCTTTCTGCCGTGTTTTTTATTCATCCTGATCGGCGGGCCGCTGGTCGAATCGACGCACGGCGACTTGAAATTCACTGCGCCGCTGACGGGTATTACCGCGGCCGTGGTCGGAGTGATTTTGAATCTGGCCGTTTTCTTCGCCTACCACGTGCTCTGGCCGCAAGGGTTCAAAGGCGGGTTCGAGTGGCTATCGGCCGCGATCGGCATCGCCGCGCTGATCGCCCTGTTTCGCTACAGGATCGGAATTATTCCAGTCATTGCGGCGTGCGGAATGATGGGACTGCTGGCGCGTGTAGCGGTCGCGGCATGACTCGCGCAATCCCTTTCGTGATTCGGAACGGCCGGACGCAGCCGCCCAGCCTGCTACTGCTGCGCGGCCTTGCGGTTTTCCTGATCGACGGCGCGCAATTCACGCAGCCGCGCCTCGACGCTCGATAGCTGGTAGAAATCGCCATCGCCGCTGCGCAACGCGATCTGCAATTGCTCGATCGCGGCGGGAAGAGTGCCTAGCCGCACATAAGCTTCGGCCTGCGCCTTGTGTTGCAGCAGTTTCTTGTCGAGCGCAGCGTAACTTCGCGCCTGCAACAGGTAAAGCTGCGAATCCGAGGGATGAATCTGCAACTCGTCATTGATCAACGCCAGCGCTTCCTGGCCGCGCTTGGTCTGCAGTAGCAATGCGGCATAATCGTAAACAAGCGCGCGATAACCGGGATGGCTTTTCAGCGCCAGCCGGTAATGTTCCAGAGCGCCGGCGTGGTCGCCGGTTGCGATCTTCAATTGCCCGGCGAGCGTATCGATGATCGGGCTGGCCGGTGCGATCTTGCGCAAAGCCGCCATTTCCTGCTTTGCCCGCGCGTAATCCTTGCTGCGCATCAGCGCCGCGACGAAGCCATAGCGGCTCGCCGCCTCATTGGTAAATTTCTTCTCCTGCACGCTATCTTCGAAATAGTCGAGCGCTTCTTTCGCGCTGCCGCTATTCGCGCGCAGCTTGGCGCGCAGCAACTGGAAGGCGAGGCTGTCCGGCACCTGCTTGTAGCTCATTTCCTGTGTGCGGCTTTGCACATCGGCGATGCGCTCGTAAGTCAGCGGGTGCGTGCGCAAATACGCGGGGGCATTATTCTCGATCGCGCGCGTCGACTTTTGCAGGCGTTCGAAGAAAGACGGCATGGCGCGCGGGTCAAAGCCCGATTTTTGCAGTATCTGCAGACCGACGCGATCTGCCTCGCGTTCGTGATCGCGCGTAAAATCGAGCTGACTCTGGATCGCCGTGGCTTGCGCGCCGGCGACCGCGGCTTGCGATACTTCGGAATTCCCGCGCGCCGCCAGAATCGCCAGCGCCAGCAAACCGAGCGACAAATACGTGCTTTGCTTCTGGCCGGAGATCATGCGCGCGAGATGACGCTGGGTGACGTGCGCGACCTCGTGCGACAAAACGCCGGCAAGCTCAGATTCGCTTTGCGCGGTCGTGATCAAACCGGTGTGGACACCGATGAAGCCGCCAGGCAGGGCGAACGCGTTGACTGAGCTGTCGCGGATCAGGAAAAACTCGAACGCCTGACGCGAATCCGGGCTGTTCGACACCAGCCGATAACCGAGATCGTTCAGATAATCGGTCAGTTCGGGATCGGCAAAGTAGCTCTTGTCCGCGCGAATTTCGAGCATGATGCTCTCGCCGATCTGCTGCTCCTGCAACGGCGAAAAAGCGCCCTGCGAAACATCGCCCAGATCGGGCAGGCCGTCGGCCCGCGCAACCTGGCCGAAGATACATAAGGCTGCGATTAGATGGCGGAAATTCATGGTGCTATGATATTCCTTTGCGGGTTGAGTTCCTGAATTGCGGCGGCTGCGCCGTTGCCCTCCCGTTGCACCCTTGCACGCAATCAATGAGCCGACCCGATGAGCGATTTAACCCACTTCGATAGCCGTGGCCAGGCGCACATGGTCGATGTCGCCGGTAAGCGCGAAACGCACCGGATCGCGCGCGCCGCCGGCAGCATTTTCATGCAGCCCGAAACCCTTGCCAAGATCGCCGAAGGCGGCGCAAAGAAAGGCGATGTGCTCGGCGTCGCGCGTATCGCCGGGATCCAGGCCGCGAAGCGCACATCGGATCTGATTCCGTTGTGTCATCCGCTGGCTTTGACCAAAGTCGGCATCGAATTTACGCTCGATCATCAGACGAATTCGGTCGATTGCGTCGCAACAACCGAAACCTTCGGACGCACCGGCGTCGAAATGGAAGCGCTGACTGCGATCAACGTCGCGCTGTTGACGATTTACGATATGTGCAAGGCGGCCGATCGCGGCATGCATATGGAAAATATCCGGCTCATTGAAAAAGCGGGTGGGAAATCGGGCCTTTGGACGAATGCGTGAGTTGGCTGGAACGACTGTGACCGGGTGATACGAATCGGATCAAAGCAGGATGTGCGCCGATTGCGGTATTCCAGCGGAGCTGTGTGCAGTTGAATCGGCCAGCCGAATTGGTGAGCCGCTGCAACCCACGAGAACGGAGCGGGTGCGACGGAGTCACACTCGTCGAATCCATGTCCGGGAGCAGATGAGATGAATCGCGCGCGCCGTACCTTGATGAAAGTGGCGGGTTATTTAGCCAGTGCAGCTGTGCTTAGCGGCGGCATGCTGCGCGCCGTTTTCGCCGCTGGCTGGAACGCGCCCGCGTTCGACGCGCCTGATATGGACGGCGCGCTCAAAGGCATCGGCGTCGTAAACGCCACCGCCAGCACAGACATCGAGATTCGCACGCCGCAGATTGCCGAAAATGGTGCAGTAGTGCCCATAGAGGTCAGAAGCCGCATTCCGAACACGCGATCGATCGCGATTCTGGTCGAGAAAAATCCATTTCCACTGATTGCGCAAATCCACTTTCTGAATGGCGCGGAAGGCTTCGTTGCGACCCGTATCAAGATGGGGGAAAGCTCGAATATCAAGGCGGTAGTTGAGGCCGGCGGCAAGTTCTATGCAGCCAGCAAAGACGTGAAAGTGACGATAGGCGGTTGCGGCGAATGAGCGGCCATGAAGCGCAGTTTACTGGCTCACTTCGGTTTGCTCCCTCCCCACTTGCTGGGGAGGGTTCGGGTGGGGATCGGGTCTTCGGGTACAGCTCTTGCGAGCTGACTTGATCGAGCGGAAATAATCGCATGCCACAGGCAATGAAAATCCGCGCCAGAATGGATGCGGACAAAAGCGCCGCCGACATCAAGGTGCTGGTTAACCATCCGATGGAAACGGGGCAACGCAAGGATGCGAATGGCGAGCTGATTCCGCGCCACTTTATCCAGCATATCAAGGCGACGCACAACGGCAAGGTCGTTGTCGATGCCCAGTGGAGTCAGGCGATCTCGAAGAATCCGTTCTTCGGTTTCAAGATCAAGGGCGCCAAAGCCGGCGACACGGTGAGCGTGAGCTGGGTCGACAACAAAGGCGATGCGAGCAGCATCGACGCGAAAATAGAACCGGCCTGATCCCGAGCGGTTTCAGGCCGACGGAACCAAGAGCGCGCGGCAAAAGCGCGCGGTCAGGCTGGCGAGAAGCGATACACATTGTTCGAAAAAGTCGCGGCGGCCTGAAATGCAACATAGGGAGACAAAATGAATCGTCGTGAATTCCTGCACGTGCTGGCGATGGCCGCAGCATCGGGCCTGGCCTTCAACAGCAAGGCCGCCCTCGCGAACACGATCAGCGGCATGTATGACCTGCCGACGTTTGGCAACAACGTGACTTTGCTGCATTTCACCGACAGCCACGCGCAGCTTTTACCGAGTTACTACCGTGAGCCCAGCGTCAACATCGGCGTTGGCGATCATCATGGCAAACCGCCGCATCTGGTCGGTGAAGCGCTGCTCAAACATTTCCGGATCAGCCCGACTTCGCGTCAGGCGTATGCGTTCAGCTCGGTGAATTTCGAGGCCGCGGCGAAAACTTACGGCAAGGTCGGCGGTTTCGCCCATCTCGCAACGCTGGTTAAAAAAATCCGCGCGCAGCGCCCCGACGCGCTACTGCTCGATGGCGGCGATACCTGGCAGGGCTCGGCCACGGCGATGTGGACCAAAGGCCAGGATATGGTCGATGCGACGAAGCTGCTCGAAGTCGACGTCATGACAGGCCACTGGGAATTTACGCTCGGCCAGAATCGCGTGAAGGAGATCGTCAGGGATCTCGAAGGGAAGATCGATTTCGTCGCGCAGAACGTTCGCACCGCCGATGGCAAGGATGCGATATTCAAGCCGTACGTCATTAAGGATGTCAACGGCATACCCGTGGCGATCATCGGCCAGGCGTTTCCGTATACGCCAATTATGCACCCGCGCCATTTGACCGCCGACTGGGCATTCGGCATCAGCGAAGAAACCCTGCAGAAAACTGTCACGGAAGCGGCCGCGAAGGGCGCCAAAGTCATCGTGCTGTTATCGCATAACGGCATGGGTATCGACCTCAAGCTTGCGAGCCGCGTCAGCGGCATCGACGTAATCCTCGGGGGCCACTCGCATGACGCGGTGCCGCAGCCTACCCTTGTCAAGAATGCCGGCGGCTATACCCTGGTCGCCAACGGCGGCGCCAACGGGAAATTCCTCGGCGTCCTCGATCTGCAGGTGAACACGAAGGGTCACGTCGCCGGCTACCAGTACAAGCTGCTCCCGGTGTTCTCGAACATGCTTGAAGCCGATAAGGCGATGAGCGAACTGATCAGGAAAGTGCGCGCGCCCTACGCCGCGAAACTCGGCGAGAAGCTCGCGATGACCGAAGGCGCTTTGTATCGCCGCGGCAACTTCAACGGCACTTTCGATCAACTGATTCTCGACGCGATGATCGAGGTGAAAGATGCGCAGATCGCGCTGATGCCGGGCTTCCGCTGGGGCGCGACGGTTATGCCGAATCAAGCGATCACGCTCGAAAATGTGATGGATCAGACAGCGATCAGCTACCCGCAAACCAGCGTTACCGAAATGACCGGCGAAGCGATCAAAGCCGCGCTGGAAGATGTATGCGACAACGTGTTCAATGCCGACCCGTATTCGCAGCACGGCGGCGATATGCTGCGCGTCGGCGGCCTTGATTACACCTGTAATCCGGAAAAGAAAATCGGTTCGCGCATCAGCGGCCTGACATTCAAGGGCAAGCCGCTTGATGCCGACAAGAAATACAAAGTCGCGAGTTGGGCATCGAATGTCGAAGCAGCAGAAACGAAAGACAGCGAACCAATCTGGGACGTCGTCACCGCCTATTTGAAGCAGAAAAAGAAAATCTCGATGCGAAAGATCAGTCAGCCAAAGCTGGTTGGCATGGAACGCAATCCGGGAATCGCGTAACGGATCGGCTCTCCGGGATTTGCGTTTTGTCAGGTAGCCTCGCGGCAACCTGACCTACGTCTGGCTCGAGAAGTCATACCAGCTTAGCCGCAGGTCAGGGTGCGAAGCTCCCTGACAATTGCCGGCTACACATTCGGTACCCATCGCAGTGGGCGGTGAACCATCCGCCGCAGCATATCGAGCACATGCATCTCGAGTAGCTGTACATCAATTCAACCGTAGGTCAGGGTGCGAAGCTCCCTGACAGCATCAAACGCAAGAAATAAGAAAGGAAATTCGGGTGGCCCAAGGGTGTTTTGTTTTGTCAGGTAACCTTTCGGCAATCTGACCTACGCCTGTTTCACCGCACCGGCCAGTGGCCGTTTTGCCAGAAGCGGGGGTGCGCGATTTCTCCTAGCACAACTGTTGTATCGGATTTCAACTTCTGCAAATATAAGCCTGAATAGCAAACAATCGTAACAAGTGCGATTGCAGTAAGCGCAACCATCAGAATTCGCGGAGACAAGGCCTCTAATTGCACTTCGGTCATAGTCGCTTGAATACGCACATTCCGGCCGATCAGCCAACCGGCTACAACATAGAGCGTGAATTGACTATGTGGCATAAGATTATTGCCAGTTAGAAGCGAGTCAGTCAGCCCGGTAAGCAATGAGGCTAAAAGCGCGATATTGATGTGCCGATTTTCACCACTGCTCTTTTTACACCAAGCAATTCCGTTCATCAGAAGATACGCTACCAGCAGCCCGACAAGGCACATCGCCGGCAAGCCGTACTCAGATGCAATCTGTAGTGCAGCATTGTGGGGATGAGCGGCAATTCCGAAATTTTGAAATGAATAGTGCATCGGTCCCACGCCCAAGAGGGGCGATTCCTTGATCATTCCAAGTGCCGCACGCCACAGCTCCCACCTCCCGGAACCGTCAAATCCTCGCTGCAAAACGCTTCCCAAACCAGGGTCGTTGGTTAGGAAAAGGTGTTGGCTGGCGAAGTAAATGAATGCGCCGGCCAGAAGTGTCTTAGCTTGCCAAAGCAGCCAACGATAGGATTCGGAACGCAAGAACAAGCTTAAAAGGATCGCCGCAGCTGATGCAGCCAACCATACGGAGCGCGTTCCGACCGCAAACTGCAAACCCCACCACATAGCTGCGATTAAAAAAATCACGGCTCGCCAGCGGAGCGGAACTACGGCAAGCAACATCGGTAGAGTGATCAGCGGCAATGTGTAAGCTTGAAACTGGCTGAAATGACGGACGTTGCCGAAGCCGATAAAATGGTTGTACCAATTGAATGAGGCGTCCGCGTTAGTCGTAGCGCAGTAAGAGATTAGAAATATAGTGCCGAATACCAGTGCCGAAAAATAATAGGCAGCCATCAATACGCGGTCTGTCATAACTGGTCGCGGTTGAAAAAGAATGACGACCATGATCAGCAGTGCGACAAGCAGCCAGGTCAATGCGACTTCTGCCATTGCATCGAGCGGTGAACTAGAGCAAGCCGCGCTCATACACGCGAGCGCGAAAAAGCCGATGACTGCTTTACGTATTGGCGGCTTTATATAAAAGAAATTAAAAAGACGTTTCGAAGTCAGGGCATAAAGCGCCACAATCGCGCATTGGCTGAGAGCGAAAAGCTCCAGCGATCGCGCTCCATCATAGAGAGATGGAGCAAAGCTCGGAGTGTAAATCGGAGAGAAAACGATAAAAACAACAACCGCAATTAATCCGGATAATAGAATGGCGGTGCGAAAGGTTTCTTTGGAGCCGATACGTGAAGCCAGCAGAGCGCGCATTTCTAATCTCTAAAAACAAAGCCCCTCCGAGGAGGGGCTTTGAACTACACATGGCAGCATTATTTCAGTGCCTAACCATCTCTTAAGAGCCGCTGAGTTTTCCTGTTACGTAAGCCACGGCGGCGGCATTCGTTGCACTCGTAGCAGCCGTCCAACGGATATTCGTGCCACCCGCCGGAGCGTTACCGGTGAAAACTATGTTCGCGCCTGCTGGAACGCCCGTTCCCAAATTAGCCAAAGTTAAGGTTATTGTTGGAGCGGCGGCCGTACCACCGATCGCGACAGCGGTAACTTCCTTAGACGTACTCGGGGTAATGCCGGTGGCCGCCGTAAAAGTGGCATCGGTTATAGGAAATGCGCCATTCGCCTGAAAAACATCAGCCATGGCCAGCTTAACTGGATCAGCATGAGTTGCAGCGTTCGACATCTTCGCCCGTATCGTGTAGTCCTGATACTGCGGAATCGCAACCGCCGCCAAGATACCGATAATCGCAACCACGATCATCAGTTCGATCAATGTAAAACCCTGTTGTATACGTTTCATTCAGAAAGCTCCTAATTAAAGTTTGTCGGTAGTTAACAAACCCCGGGGGATTGGGTTGACAGGTATTGAGCAAGCGGTATGCCAAACGTTTGGGTGCAGTGGAACGTCAGCCACCGGGTGCATTAAAGATAGCCGCGGAGGAAAAAACGACTAACGATTACAGCATGATAGGATCGCCCCTCGCGTTTTGGGAAGAGACGCGAACGTTCGCGAGGGCTACCTGGGCTTGCTGTTCCCGGAAATTCTTTTATCGAATCGACGGGTTGAGGCCTGACGTTTTGCGTCACTTTCAGCAAAGCATAGGCAGCCGTGCTTCGGCGCGGCTAAAGCTTGATTTGCCTGACAGGAACGCGAAGAGAAACGCTGGCGAAGCTGAAAGCAGAGCGGTCAAATTGAGCGCTTACGCAAGAAATCACCTTTGAACTCATCGCTTCCTTGGATATACTCCTAGTATATACCGAGCTAGAGGAGTGGTTGGATGAAAACCGCCAAGCTGTTCCAGAATGGCCAAAGCCAAGCCGTGCGCCTCCCGAAAGAGTTTCGCTTTGAAGGCGACGAGGTCATTATTACCAGGGTGGGCAATGCGGTGCTGCTGTCCCCGAAGAGTGCGACGTACGAAGAAATAATAGACATAGCCAAGAGTTTCAAAGGCCGCATCAAGCGTGAAAAAACTTCGGTTCCGGAGAGGGGCTGGTCTTGATTTGGATGCTCGATACAAATACTTGCATCAATTTCATGAACCGCCGGTCTGGCTATGAATACGTTGCCCGTCGCATGTCTGGCCGCTCGCCGGCAGAACTTAAATTATCGGCGATTACCCTCTGCGAGTTGCGGTTCGGTTTGGAGAAATCCATGCGCAAAAACGATAACCTGCTAGCGCTGACGCAGTTCTTGACGCTCGTGGAGGTCGACGACTTTCCCGCGTCCGCCGCCGCCGGCTACGCGGAAATCAAGCTCGCGATCAAGGGGCGGGTAATCAGCGATTTTGATTTGCTGATCGCAGCACACGCTCGCAGCATTCGCGCAACGGCGGTTACCAGCAACGTCGATGAATTTGCGCGAGTGCCAGGGCTTAGGGTAGCTGATTGGATGTTGGCCTGAGCCGGTGTCTTGCGTCCGGCTAGTGGCCTGTACCAGTCGAATCGGAGTGAGGGCGCGTTCCGGCGAGCCGAGCACCAAAGGATGGCTGCGTCGAATAGCCGATGCTTATTCGCGAAAGCGAGCGACAAAAAGATCGCCGCCATTACGCAAAACCGAGCCGCGACAAGCGCCGTGATCTACTCGCCAAAATCTGTCGGCCAATCGCGCGCGTCATGCAACATCGCCGGCACTTCCACTCGCGTTTTGGTTATCCGGTAAACGGCGATTAAATGCGTGCCGGCATCGGCAGTTCCCGAGTCGCGGGAGCACGGCCTGTACGTCCCAAGTGCGGATTCTCCGCGAGGCTTGTTACTGCGTGCCCTGGGATGCCTTTTGTTTACGATCGTATACTACATGTGCAGTCGTGCAAACAGCAAAGACGCCTGCGTGTGTCCGGGATCGCGCTGTTCAGTTTTTCAGCTTCAATGCGACTTCCGCCAGTCTGCGCCCCAGCGCGATACACAAACGCTTTTCATCTTCACTGATCGCCCTGTCGCCGCCGATGCTGCTGACATGGCTCGCGCCGTAAGGCGTGCCGCCAGTCGTTGTCGAATTGATCTCGGGTTCGGCATAGGGCAGTCCCACGATCAGCATGCCGTGATGGATCAGCGGCAGCATCATGCTTAGCAATGTCGTCTCCTGGCCGCCATGCAGAGATGCAGTCGAGGTAAACACACAGGCCGGCTTGCCGACCAGCGCATTCGACATCCAGAGGCCACCGGTACCGTCGAGAAAATATTTGAGCGGTGCCGCCATATTGCCGAAACGCGTCGGCGAACCAAGCGCCAGGCCGATGCATTCCTCAAGATCCTTGAGTTCGGCGTAGGGCGCACCTTCGTCCGGTATCGCCGGCGCGGTCGCTTCGCAAACGGTGGAAACTCTGGGCACAGTGCGAACGCGCGCCTTGACGCCGGCCGCCTGCTCGATGCCGCGCGCGATCAGCGTCGCGAGTTGGCGGACAGCGCCGGTATGGCTGTAATAGAGCACGAGGATGTCTTGCATGCTGCCGATTTTTCAGGGAATCTACGGGCATGTTACGCTACCCCCCTAGACGGGTGTTCGACAAGGGCCGCGGCGCGCTCAACTTCATCCGGCTCGTTTTCACCCGTTTTATCGATGAGCGTTGTCCGGAGATCGCCGGCAGCCTGACCTTTACCGCTTTGCTCGCGCTGGTGCCGCTGATCACGATCGCACTGACGGTGATAGCTGCTTTTCCGGTATTCAACGAGCTGTCGGGGCAGCTCAAGGTATTCATTCTGAGCAATCTGGTGCCGGATTCCGCCGGACGCGTCATCAGCACGTACACGCAGCAATTCGCGGATAACGCGGCGAAGCTGACCGCGGTAGGCATCGTGTTCCTCGCGGTCACTTCGATCATGCTGATGATAACGATAGATCGCGCGCTCAACACGATCTGGCGCGTGAAGCGGCCGCGTTCGGTGTTGTCGAGCGTTTTGATTTACTGGATGCTGCTGACGACAGGGCCGGTATTGATCGGCGCCAGCCTTTCGCTGACATCGTGGATACTGAGCATCTCGATGGGGATCGTTGGCGAGGTGCCGGGCGCGAACTTCGCGTTGCTCAACCTGGTGCCGATAGTGCTGACTTCGCTTGCGTTCGCATTGATTTTTCTGACCGTGCCGAATCGCCACGTCAGGCTGCTCGATGCGTTGATCGGCGGCATCGTCGCCGGACTCGCGTTCGAAGTGATGAAGCGTGGTTTTGCTTTCTACATTACGCAGGTGCCGACGTACACGCTGGTCTACGGAACATTCGCGAGCTTCCCGATTTTCCTGGTGTGGATCTACCTGTCCTGGCTGGTGGTGTTGTTCGGCGCCGTGATCAGCGCCGTGCTGCCGTATTGGCGGGTCGGCGCGTGGCGCGTCAAGCCGGTGCCGGGAAGCCGCTTCTTCGAGGCGCTCGAAATCCTGAAAATATTGTGGACCGAGCAGCAAAGCGGCAAGGTGGTTACGCTGAAAAGACTGCACGCGCGCATGCACCTCGGCCTGGAAAATCTCGAGGGAATCCTCGGTCTGCTGACCGACGCCGGCTGGGTGCGCGAGGCGGTCGGCAATAGCTGGGTGATGATAAAAGATGCCAGTGAAATCAAGGTTGCGGATGTTTATCGGCTGCTGGTATTCCGCGCCGATTCGGCCGCGGTGCTGGCCGGCAGCACATCAGCCGATTTCGACGAGCTTGCTGAAACGGTATCGGCGCGCGTGGCTCGCGATATGCAAATGACATTGAAAGAGGTGTTCATCACGCCGACGCGGGCGCCGGAACCCGAATTGTCGCCGGCATGATCCGATCAGGAGCTTATCGTACTGTCAATACCGGGGTGATCGCAGCGCGGCTCTTGATCTTGCCAGCCGCCACCAATGCCGAATCGCGGCTCGAGTACGGCCCGGCGTGTACGCGGTACAAGCCGTCCTTGAGGAAAATCTGCAGTGCATCGCCGAGCGCGCCCATTCCGCCTAGCTTGATGCGCAGTTTCGCGAGCAGTTCGTCGGCTTTGGCGCGCGTGGCAAAGGCCCCGAATTGCAGATAGATCGGCGCCGGCGGTTCGGCCTTCCCGGCCACTGGATTGCCCACTGCGGCGGGGGCGCCGACGTCGATCGAGGCCGCTACTGCTTCTGTGCTGCCCGGCTTTGCGATGGCACGCTCGCCCGGCAATATCGCTTCGACTTCGACCTGCGCGCTGCCCTCATCGAGAAAGCCGAGCTTGTAGGCGGCCGCATACGAAAGATCGATCAGCCGGTTGCCATGGAACGGGCCCCGGTCGTTGACGCGCACGACGACCGATTTATTGTTCGACAGACGCGTAACGCGCACGTAACCCGGAATTGGCAATGTCGGATGCGCAGCCGTCATCGCGTACATATCGTAAATTTCGCCGGACGACGTTCGCTCGCCGTGAAATTTCTTGCCATACCACGATGCGACGCCGCGAGCTCTATACGGCGCTCGCGATTTTGCCGGAACGTAATTCTTGCCGAAAACCGCGTAAGGCCGATTCGCGTAGCGGTGCAGGGCTTCGGCCTTCGGTTGCGCATCCGGGATGCTGTCAAGATTCGAGCGTGGCTTTGCGTCCGGGCCGTCGTCCTTGTAATAGACGCCTTTCGGTGGCTGCGGCGCAGGCGACTCATGTGTCGCCTGCGGATCAATCGCGGGCGGAGTCCGCGGCGGCGGGGCGGTGACGCAGCCGGAAATAGCGAGGGCAATCCCGATGGCGAAGCGCGCAGGCAGCGGCCCCTGCTTTTCCGGCAGCGCGCTCAATTCGCCCGCGCCTTATGCGTCTGAATGCTCATCAGGATACCGAAGCCCAGGAAAATCGTGACCAGCGCAGTGCCGCCGTAGGAGATCAGCGGCAACGGAACGCCGACCACCGGCAGGATGCCGCTGACCATGCCCATGTTGACGAACGCGTAGGTGAAAAACGTCATCGTGATGGCACCCGCCAGCAAGCGCGAAAACAGTGTAGTGGCGTTCGCGGCGATGACCAGGCCGCGGGCGATGACGAGCATGAAGCCGAGCAGCAGCAGGGAATTGCCGACGAGTCCAAATTCTTCGGAAAACACGGCGAAAATAAAATCCGTGGTGCGCTCAGGGAGAAAATCAAGGTGGGTCTGCGTGCCATTCAGCCAACCCTTTCCAGTCAACCCGCCGGAACCCACCGCAATCGTCGCCTGAATGATGTGATAGCCAGCGCCCAGTGGATCGGTCGTCGGATCCAGCAGCGTCATCACGCGCATGCGCTGGTAATCGTGCATGACCGACCACAGCACCGGCAGGCTGGCGCCGGCGATAACCGCGAGGCCGATCATGACGCGCCAACTCAGTCCGGCGAAAAACAAGACATAAAAGCCGGAAGCCGAAATTAGGATTGCGGTGCCGAGATCGGGTTGTTTGGCGATGAGGGCAACCGGAATGATCAGCAAAAGGGCGGCAACGCAGAAATTCCGGAAGCCCAGCACCGCTTCGTAGCGGTTGAAGTACCAGGCCATCGTTACCGGCAGCGCGATCTTCATCAGTTCCGAGGGCTGGATGCGGGCGACGCCGATATCAAGCCAGCGGCGCGCTCCATTGACGATCTCGCCGAACAGGGCGACGCCGAGCAGCAGCAGCAGGCCGGCGATATACATCGGCACCGCAAGCGACATCAGATAGCGCGGCGGAATATTGGCGACTACCCACATCGCGATAAATGCCACGGCCATGTTGATGAATTGGGTTTCGATGCGCGCCATGCTTTCGCCCGACGCACTGTACAGAACCGTCAGCCCGGCCGCCAGCAACAGCACCACGGCGATCATCAGCCAGCCGTCGATATGCCCGAACAGAATCCGATAGACACGACTAATCACTTTGCGCCTCGTCGTCTTCTTCGAACTCGATTGCGGTTGTCTCCGGGCGCTTGCCGAGCAGGTAATAATCGAAAGCGACGCGCGCAATGGGCGCCGCGCTCGAGCCGCCATGGCCGCCATTTTCGACCAGTACCGCCACCGCGATCTTGGGATTCTCGGCAGGCGCATAGGCGATGAACCAGGCGTGGTCGCGATGCCGTTCGGCGACCTTGCTCTCGTCGTATTTCTCGTTCTGTTTGATCGCGACCACTTGCGCCGTCCCCGTCTTCCCGGCGAACACGTACCCGGCATCGGCGCCGGCTTTGGCTGCCGTGCCGCCGGTGCGCGTCACATCGACCATCGCGGCCTGGACGCGGCGCAAGTGGTCCGGCTTGAACGGAATCGTATTCAATGGAACCCGCTGGACGTCGGCTGGCTGGTCGCTGCCGAAAGCCTGGATCTGCTTGACAAAATGCGGCTTCATGGCTTTGCCATTGTTGGCGATGACCGCCGTGGCATGGGCAAGCTGCAGCGGCGTCGCAATGTTGTAGCCCTGGCCGATGCCGACCGAAATCGTGTCGCCGGCAAACCATTTCTGCTTATGGCGTTTCTGCTTCCATTCCGTCGAAGGCAGGATACCGGTCGATTCGCCTTCGACGTCAATACCGGTTTTCCTGCCGAAGCCGAACTGGCCGATGTAGTTATTGATCGCATCCACACCAAGTTCGTTGGCGAGGCCGTAATAATAGGTATCGCACGAAATCACCAGCGATTTGTGCAGATCGACGATGCCATGGCCGCTCAGCTTCCAGTCACGGTAACGATGCGAATGGCCTGGCAGCGAAAAGAAGCCGGGATCGCTGATCGTCGTTTGCGGCGTGCGTTTGCCAAGGTCGAGGCCGGCCAGCGCCATGAAAGGCTTGAAGGTCGAACCCGGCGGATACGTGCCTTGCAGCGCGCGATTGCTGAGCGGGCGATCCGGCGAGGTGCTGAGCGCCTCCCAGTTTTGCGAGTCGATGCCATCGACGAACAGATTGCCGTCGTAGCCCGGCTTGCTCAAAAACGCGAGGACTTCTCCGGTCGCTGGTTCGATCGCGACAAAAGCGCCACGGCGGTCGCCGAACGCCTGCTCGACGATTTCCTGCAGCCGCACGTCGAGCGACAAAACAAGATTGTTGCCTGAAACCGGCGGAGTACGACTTAACGCCCGCACGATCCGGCCGCCGGCATCGATCTCGACGCGCTCGAACCCGGCGCTGCCGTGCAGCGCTTTTTCATAACTCTGCTCAAGCCCAATCTTTCCGAGATGCAGCGAGCCGCGATAATTGGGCGCTTGCCCGCTTGCCTCGAGCGCCGCCTGATCCTTGTCGTTGATGCGGCCGATGTAACCGACCACGTGCGAAACCAGTTCGGCTTTCGGATAGTGGCGGAAGGCGCGCGCTTTCAGTTCGATTTCGGGAAAGCGGTAGCGGTTCACAACAAAGCGCGCGACTTCCGTATCGTTTAGCCGCGTCCGTATCGGCAGGCTCTCGAAATCCTGACTTTCTTCGAGCAGTTTTTTGAAGCGTTTGCGGTCGCGCGCGGAAATATCGACGACGGCGCTCAGTTCGCCGATTAGCTTGTCGACATTGCGGATTTTGCCCGGCGTGGTTTCCAGCGTGTAGGCCGAATAATTATGGGCGAGAACCGAGCCGTTGCGGTCGACGATCAAACCGCGGTTCGGCGCCACCGGTACGATCGAAATCCGGTTGTTTTCAGCTTGCGTGTGATAGTGCTCGTGCTGCATGACTTGCAGGAAAAAAAAGCGCGAGAACAAACCGCCAAACATCAGCAACACGAGGGAGCCGCCGATCGCAAGGCGCACGCGGAAGCGATGCAGTTCGGCCTGCGCGTTTTTGATCTCTGGCCCGCGCGTCATGAGCGTTCCAGTTCAGCTCGCGTCCGCCGCGGAATCTTGAGCATGACGTTCAATAAAGGCCACAGCAGGGCCGCGGTTAGAATGCCGCTGAAATAATCCCAGCCGGGCAGACTCGCTCCGCCCATAAGGCGGACGATCAACATGATGAGTTCGGCGCCGAACAAAACCAGCACCGCGTAGACCACCTGCGCGACCGGCGCAAAGTTCTGCACGCGGCGATGCATGACGATGCCGGCATAAGCGAGAAAAGAGTAAGCGAGCGCGTGCTGCCCGAACAGGCTGGCATCCACGACGTCCATTAGCAAGCCGAGCATCCATGCGCCGAAAAACCCGATTTTCCGCGGCTGGTGTATGCACCAGTACAGCAGAACCAGCGCAACGAAATCCGGACGCAGGAGGCGGCCGACACCAAACCATGGCAGCAGGTTCAGGACGAACGCAAGAATCAGCGTAATCAGGATGACGTTGAACTTGACTGGCAGCAGGATTTCCTGCCGGCTGGGCCGCGCTTGCATCAGGGTTCCTTGGGCGATTCGCTGGCCTGCATGGAAGGTCGGCGGCCCTCCGCCTTGTCGAGCGGCAACGGCTCGACCGACAGAATCAGCACCTGGCGATGGCGGCTTACGCCGGCCGCGGCGGTGCAGGTTATTTTGGCGAACGAGTAGGCGGCGTCGCTTTCGATGTTCGACACGACGGCGACCGGCAACCCGGCCGGGTAGGTGCCATCGAGTCCGGAGGTCACCAATTGATCGCCGATGCGGATGTCAGCATCGACCGGGATATAGCGCAAATCCAGGGTGTTTTCCTGGCCCGCGCCGAATACGATGGCGCGCAAACCGCTGCGTGCAATCTGGATCGGCACGGCCTGTTCCTTGTCGGTGATCAGCGTGACTTCCGACATCCACGGCAGCACACTTGTGACCTGCCCGATCACGCCAACCTCGTCGACGACCGCGCGTCCGGCTGCCACGCCGTGCTGCGCTCCTTTATCGACGCTGATCTTGCGCGTCAGCGGATCGCGGCCTGCGTACAGGATTTCGGCCATCAGCGCCGATCGCCCGAGGCGCGGTTTGGCATCGAGTAAGCGCCGCAGATGATCGTTCTCGGATTCGAGCGAATCGAGCCGCTGCAGTTGCGCGGCGTTCAGCAGGTTTTGTTCGGCGAGCCGTTCGTTCTCGCTTTGCAGATCGGTCTGGGAGACGAAAAAATCGCTGGCGCGGTGATAGACTTGCACCGGAGATACGGCGAGGCGCTGCAAGGGATAGATGACGAACGAGATGCTCTGGCGCGCGACGTCGAGATACTTGAGGCGCGCGTCGGCGATAATCAGGCCGATCGACAGCAACGCGAAGAAAACAAGGCGGGCAGCAGAGCTTGGGCCTCGGTCGAAAAACGGCGGCGGTTGGTGTTCCATCGATTCAGCGGGCGCTCAAACAACTGCCGCGCTTTTGCCAATCGGGCAACCGGCGCGAACGCGGCAAAACTGGAATACGCTCAGTCGTCGGTAAAAATCGTTCCCAGAGTATCCATTCTTTCGAGTGCGCGCCCGCAACCGCGCACTACGCAAGTCAAAGGATCTTCGGCGACGATCACCGGCAATCCCGTTTCTTCCATCAACAACCGGTCGATGTCGCGCAACAGCGCGCCGCCGCCGGTCAACACCATGCCTTTTTCGGCGATGTCCGCGCCGAGTTCGGGCGGAGTTTGTTCGAGCGCCGACTTGACGACACTGACGATGCTATTCAAGGGGTCGGTCAGCGCTTCCAAGATTTCATTGCTTGAAATCGTGAAGCTGCGCGGTATGCCTTCGGCGAGGTTGCGTCCCTTGACTTCTTTTTCCCTGACTTCGGAGCCGGGGAAGGCCGAACCGATTTCCTTCTTGATCTCTTCAGCGGTCGGATCGCCGATCAGCATGCCGTAGTTGCGCCGGATGTAATTGATGATCGCTTCGTCGAATTTGTCGCCGCCGACGCGCACCGAACCTGAATAAACGATACCGCCGAGCGAAATCACGCCAACTTCGGTCGTGCCGCCGCCGATATCGACGACCATCGAGCCAGTCGCTTCTTCGACCGGCAAGTCAGCGCCTATCGCCGCCGCCATCGGCTCTTCGATCAGTTCAACTTTGCGCGCGCCGGCGCCGTAGGCCGATTCGCGGATCGCACGCCGTTCGACTTGCGTCGAACCGCACGGCACGCAGATCACGATGCGCGGGCTCGGGCTGAACCAGCGCGAATCGTGTACCTTTTTGATGAACTGCTTCAGCATCTGCTCGGTGACCGTGAAGTCGGCGATCACACCGTCTTTCATCGGCCGAATGGCGGTGATATTGTGCGGCGTGCGGCCGAGCATCTGTTTCGCCGCCAGGCCGACCGACTGAATCACTTTTTTGCCGTTCGGACCGCCGCCTTGCCGGATTGCGACGACGGATGGCTCGTTCAACACTATCCCGTGACCTTTCACGTAGATCAGCGTGTTCGCGGTACCGAGATCGATAGCGAGGTCGTTCGAGAAATAATTGCTTAAAAATCCAAACATAACGAGTCCGTCCGTGCGTGAATGAGTGGTGCGTGAAATAACGAAATATGATAACTTACAAATCGTGCGCGCATAAGTCTTTACATCAAACTATTCAACAAGTTTTGAGTTGCCGCACGAGTCTGCGCAGCAATCGAATCGGTCGTGTCCGACGAACCTGGCCGCCAACAAAATAGCCGGTAGTTTATGCCTGTTTTTCTGAGCGATATTAAACGCGTCGCCGAGCTTGCGCGCATCGAAATCGATGACCGCGAAGCCGCGGCCATGCTCGACCACTTGGCCGGCATTTTTTCCCTGATCGAGCAAATGCAGGCAGTCGATGCGAGCGGTATCCAGCCGATGGCGCACGCCCGCGACATGGTCGCTCGCCTGCGCGACGACATTGCGACCGAACCTGACCAGCGCACGCTGTTTCAAACGGTCGCCCCGCAAGTTGAAGCGGGACTGTATCTCGTGCCCAAAGTCATCGAATAGCCATGCAAAGTTCTGCCTCTTCCCGCGTTCATGAACTCGGTTTGCGTCAACTTTCCGGCCTGCTGCACGCCAAAAAAATCTCCTGTATCGAGCTGACGTCCGAGTTTCTGAACCGCATCAAGACGCTGAATCCACGCTACAACGCTTTCATTACGGTCGATCACAAAGCAAGTCTCGTGCAAGCCGCCGAAGCCGATGCTTTATTCGCCTCCGGACGAGCGCAAATGCTGACCGGAATCCCGCTCGCGCAGAAGGATATCTTTTGCACGCAGGGCTGGTTGACGACGTGCGGCTCGAAGATGCTGGCGAACTTCGTTTCGCCGTACGACGCGCATGTCGTCGAACGTTTCAAGCAACTTGGCATGGTCAGTCTGGGCAAAACCAATATGGACGAATTCGCCATGGGCTCGAGCAACGAGACCTCGTTTTTCGGTGCCGTCAAGAACCCGTGGGATGCGGCGTATGTGCCGGGCGGAAGCTCGGGAGGTTCGGCGTGCGCGGTCGCTGCGCGCATGTGCCCAGCAGCGACCGGAACTGACACTGGCGGTTCAATCCGGCAACCCGCGGCGCTGTGCGGCATCTCCGGGCTCAAACCGACCTACGGCGTGGTTTCGCGCTACGGCATGATCGCGTTCGCCTCCAGCCTCGATCAAGGCGGGCCGATGGCAAAAAGCGCGGACGACCTGGCATTGCTGCTGAACGCGATGGCAGGCTTCGATGCACGCGATTCGACAAGCATCGAGCGCCCGGCGGAAGATTACGCGCGCGATCTGAACCAGCCGATTGCCGGTCTGAGAATCGGCTTGCCGCGCGAATATTTTTCCGATGGCGTCGACGCCGATGTGGCGCGCGCGATCGATCTGGCGATCGCCGAATACCGCAAGCTCGGCTGCGAAACCGTGGATCTGAGCCTGCCGAATACCAAGCTTTCGATCCCGGTTTATTACGTGCTCGCGCCGGCTGAGGCGTCGAGCAATCTGTCGCGATTCGACGGCGTTCGCTACGGCTATCGGGCGCCGCAGTACGGCAATCTGGACGACATGTATCGCAAGACGCGCGCTCAGGGCTTCGGCGCCGAAGTCAAACGCCGCATCCTGATCGGCGCCTACGTACTATCGCACGGCTATTACGACGCCTACTATTTTCAGGCGCAGAAGCTGCGCCGCCTGATCGCGCAGGATTTTGCCGACGCATTCCAGAAGTGCGATGTGATCATGGGGCCGACGACGCCGAGCACCGCGTTCAGGCTCGGCGAAAAAAGCGGCGATCCGGTGCAGATGTATTTGTCCGACATCTACACGATCGCCGCCAATCTTGCCGGCCTCCCCGGCATGTCGATTCCGGCCGGCTTCGGCGACGGCGGTCGGCCGGTCGGCCTGCAGATCATCGGCGATTATTTCAGCGAGGCAAAGATGCTAAACGTCGCGCACCAGTATCAGCAGGCGACGGATTGGCACCTGCGCGTGCCCGAGGATAGCGTAGCCTTGGCATCAAAAATACCCCCGAATATCCCCCTCCCCCAAGCGGGGGGAGGGCTAGGGTGGGGGCGGTTGTAAGG
>JACDAM010000150.1 GCA_013695435.1 Burkholderiales bacterium
GTCGAGCAATCAGCCTACAATTTTGAGCACTCGAATGCCGACTTGCAGTTCAGGCATTTCGCCGATTACGAGTCCGAGGCCAATCGCCTGATCGCAGCGAACCTGCCATTGCCCGCCTATGAAATGGTGCTGAAAGCTGCGCATACCTTCAATCTTCTCGATGCGCGCGGCGCGATTTCAGTGACCGAACGCGCGGCTTACATAGGCCGCATTCGTAATTTGTCCAGACTGGTTGCGCAGGCTTATTACGAGTCGCGCGAGCGCCTCGGTTTTCCGCTGGCGCTGGAAATTGAAACGGCAACGACGAGCGCCGAGCAGTACGCATGACGACCGCAACGCTACTCGTCGAACTGTTGACTGAAGAACTGCCGCCGAAAGCGCTCAGGAAATTGGGCGCCGCTTTCGCGGAAGGTCTTGCGGCCGGATTGAGAGAGCGCGGGTTCCTGACCGATGATTCGACAATCACGCCTTATGCGACACCGCGCCGGCTGGCGGTCACGATCAGCGCAGTCCGCAAGCAATCCTTGCCAAAAGCGATCGAGCGCAAACTGATGCCGGTCAAGGTAGGACTCGATCCCGAAGGCAAGCCAACGCCAGCGCTGACGAAGAAGCTGGCGAGCTTTGGATTGGCGGAACTCGCTGTAGAACAGATGGAGCGCCGGCTCGACAGAAAAACGGAAACGCTGTTCTACCGGGACCTGGCAGCCGGCGCCCCGCTGCGCGCTTCGCTCGAAGGCGCGCTGCAGGACGCGATCGAAGAGTTGCCGATTCCCAAAGTGATGTCGTATCAGGACGCCGATGGCAATCCGACACAGTTCGTCCGTCCGGCGCACAAGCTGGTTGCTTTGCTGGGAAGCGAAGTCGAGCCAGTAACAGCGCTGGGCCTGATCGCTTACCGGACGACGCTCGGGCATCGCTTTTTGAGCACAGGCGACATTCCGATCAGGGATGCCGGTTGCTATGCCGAAACGCTGCGGACAGAAGGCCGCGTCATCTCCAGCTTCGACGAGCGCCGCGCCATGATCAAAGCCGCATTGACCACGGCGGCGAACGGCGAGCGCATTATTCAGTCGGACGCCTTACTCGACGAAGTCACGGCGCTGGTCGAGTGGCCGGCGATTTATCGCGGTGAATTCGACGCCACGTTTTTGCGCGTGCCGCAGGAGTGCCTGATCCTGTCGATGCAGCAGCATCAGAAATATTTTCCGCTGGCCGATGCGGACGGCACATTGCAGAACCGCTTTCTGATCGTCAGCAATTTGCCGACGGATGAACCCGGCGAAATCGTGCGCGGCAACGAGCGCGTGCTGCGCGCGCGCTTGTCGGACGCGAAGTTTTTTTTCGATCAGGACCGCAAAACGCGGCTCGACGCGCGCGTATCCAGACTGGCGAACGTTGTTTATAACCGCAAGCTGGGCAGCCAGCTCGATCGCGTCGAACGGCTGGAGAAGCTGGCGGTCCTGATCGCAGGCAGGATAAACGCGGATCCGCTGCTGGCTGGACGCTCGGCCCAGCTGAGCAAGGCTGATCTTTTAACCGACATGGTCGGCGAGTTCCCCGAACTGCAGGGCGTCATGGGGCGCTACTATGCGCTGGCCGACGGCGAACCGGCGCAAGTCGCCGACGCAATCGAATGTCACTACCGGCCGAAATTCTCCGGGGACGCGCTGCCGCCAGACCGCGTTTCGATCAGCGTCGCACTCGCCGACAAGCTGGAAGCGCTGGCCGGGTTGTTCGGCATCGGCCAACAGCCCGGCGGCGACAAGGATCCGTTCGCATTGCGCCGTCACGCGCTCGGTATCGTTCGCATTCTGGTCGAGGGCAAGCTCGAAGTTGCGCTCGACGAGATCGTCGCCGCCGCGTTCTCGGTGTTTCCGAATGGCATGTTGACCGATGCGCGCGTTGATCTCGAAAGCTTTATTTTCGAGCGCCTGCGCGGCTATCTGCGCGAGACCGGCTACAGCGCGAACGAAATCGAAGCCGTGCTGTGCATGCGGCCGATGCAGCTCGGCCGTGTTCCGCGGCAGCTTGCGGCGGTTCGCGCTTTCAGCGCGCTGCCGGAAGCGGAAAGTCTGGCCGTCGCCAACAAGCGCGTCGTCAACATCCTGAAGCAGGCGGACGCCAGGGGCGTTTCGTTCCTGAACGCGGAGGCGGGCATGCTGCAGGATGCAGCCGAGCTTGCCTTGTTCCACGCACTGCAGTCGGCTGCTCGCCAGGCCGCCCCGTTATTCAGGAGCGGCGACTTTACCGGGTATCTGAAAACGTTCGCCGTTCTCAAATCCCCGGTAGATGCATTCTTCGATTCGGTCATGGTGATGGTGGATGACCCGGCGCTGCGGCAAAATCGCCTCGGCCTGCTCGCCGACTTGCGGCGGGAAATGAACCAGGTCGCGGACATCTCCAAACTCGCGGCATGACAGACAAGCTCTGAATTCTCCGCACACTGTTTCCGCTCACGGATCTCCCATCCATGAAACTTGCCATCCTCGATCGCGACGGCGTCATCAATTACGACAGCGCGCGTTTCATCAAGAACCCCGAAGAGTGGAAGCCGATTCCCGGCAGCCTTGAAGCGATCGCGCGTTTGAACCAGGCGGGTTGGCGCGTCGTGGTCGCGACCAATCAGTCGGGAATCGGCCGCGGCTTGTTCGACATGGCGGCGCTGAACGCAATGAACAGCAAGATGCATCGCATGCTGGGCCAGGTTGGAGGGCGTATCGACGCCTTGTTCTATTGTCCGCACGCGGCGGAAGAGTGTTGCGCGTGCCGCAAGCCCGATCTGGGCTTGTACCAGGATATTTCGCGCCGCTTCAACGTCAGCCTCGTCGGCGTCCCTTGCATCGGCGATTCGCTGCGCGACCTGCAGGCGGCGGCGGCCGTGGAAGCGTTGCCGATTCTGGTCTTGACCGGCAAAGGGCAAAAGACCTTGCACGAAGAACCCAAACCCGCCAATACCCAGGTCTACGCGGATCTCGCGGAAGCCGTATCCGCGATCACCGCCCGTTGATGCATGCGCGGGGCGCCTGCCTTGCTCTGGTCGTCGTCCGATCGACAGTGTTTGCGCTGGTGCAGATCATCCTGACCCCGATTTTCGCGATCGCGGCGCTTTTGAGCTTTCCGTTCGACGCGCTCGCCCGCTATCGGATCATTACCTTGTGGTCGCGGCTGATCATCGCGGCGGCAAAATCCATTTGCGGCGTGCGCTACCGGGTCGAAGGCCTGCACCACCTTCCTGCTACGCCGGCGATTATTGTGTCCAAGCACCAATCGGCGTGGGAGACGCTCGCATTCCAGGTGATTTTTCCGCCGCAGGTCTGGGTGTTGAAAAAATATCTGTTGCGGATTCCGTTTTTTGGCTGGGGCCTGGCGATGATGAATCCGATCGCGATCGATCGCGGTTCGGGGTTGCGCGCGCTGCGGCAGATGCGCGAGCAGGGCAGTCAACGGTTGCGCGACGGTTTCTGGATTGTCATTTTTCCAGAAGGGACGCGGGTCGCGCCCGGGGACAAGGCCAGGTATCAGATTGGCGGCGCCTGGCTCGCTGTCGAAACCGGAACGCCGATTGTGCCGGTTGCGCTCAATTCCGGAGAGCTGTGGGGCCGGCGCGCGTTCCTCAAATATCCGGGCGAGATCACCGTGAAGATCGGCGCGCCGATCGTGCCGGCCGGTTTGAAGGCCGAGGCGCTGAATCGCGGAATCGAAGAATGGATAGACTCCGCAATGCGCACGATTTCGGGAACCGCCCGCGATGGCTAGCCGCTGCGAGTCGAAGAAGCGCGCAGCGTCAACGCGGCGAAAGCGAAATCTCTCAACTTTGAAGCGCAGCAGCGGGCGCTTTCTACCTCTCCGGAAGCGCGCTGCCCCTATGCTAAACTGCGCGTTTTTTCATCACCTGCCATGCGCACACTCGCCTTTTCCCTGCTTGTAATCCTGTTCGCGGCAGCTTGCGGTCACAAGGCGCCGCTGTATTTGCCTGATCCCTCCGCGTCAGGCACGTCGGCAGAGCAGCAGAGTAAACAGCAAAACGACAAGAACTGAACGCGGTGGAATATTTTCCTCGCCTCGGCGGCCGGCTTCATGCCGAATCGGTCGCGTTGTCGGAGATCGCGGAACAGTTCGGTACGCCATGCTATGTCTACTCGCGCGCCGCGTTGACGGACGCGTATCGCAGTTACGATGTGGCTTTCGACCGCCGGCATCTGATCTGCTACGCCGTAAAAGCAAATCCGAACCTCGCCATCCTGAATCTGCTCGCCCGCCTCGGCAGCGGATTCGACGTGGTGTCGGGAGGTGAGCTACAGCGCGTCATTGCGGCGGGCGGCGATCCTGGCAAGACCGTATTTTCCGGGGTAGGCAAAAGCGCCGACGAAATGCGCTTTGCGCTCGAAGCCGGCATTCTTTGTTTCAATGTCGAATCGAAAGGCGAGCTTCTTCGTCTCGATCGCATTGCCGGCGAAGCCGGCAGGACGGCCCGTGTCAGTATCCGCGTCAATCCGGACGTCGACGCCCGGACCCACCCGTATATCGCGACCGGCCTGAAGCAGAACAAATTTGGCGTCGCCTATGCTGACGCCTTGCCCCTGTATCGAATGGCGGCAGCCTCGCCCAACCTGCATGTGACCGGGATCGACTGTCATATCGGTTCGCAGCTGACCGAGATCGCACCGTTTGTCGCGGCATTCGAAAAAATCCTGGCGCTGCTGGACCGCCTGACTTCCGAGAAGATTCGAATCTCCCATCTCGATCTCGGTGGCGGCCTGGGCATCCGTTATCGCGACGAGCTGCCCCCGTCGATCGACGAGTACGCACGAGACGTGATTGCTACCCTCGGCGCGCGCGATCAAAGCATAGTGCTTGAACCCGGGCGCTCGCTGGTCGGCAACGCCGGCCTGCTGCTGACGCGCGTCGAGTACCTGAAGCATGGCGAGGATAAAAACTTTGCAGTCGTCGACGCCGCAATGAACGATCTGCTGCGGCCCGCGCTCTACGACGCCTGGCACGATATCGTACCCGTCGAGGAAACCGCCGCCAGCCGCCGCCGCTACGATGTTGTCGGGCCGGTTTGCGAGAGCGCCGACTTTTTTGCCCGCGAGCGCGAGCTCGAGCTGAACGAAGGAGAGCTGCTCGCCGTGTTATCGGCGGGCGCTTACGGGATGAGCATGAGCTCGAACTACAACACTCGCCCACGTGCAGCCGAGGTCATGATCGATGGCAGGAAGGTTCATCTGATTCGTGAACGCGAAACGTTCGATCAACTCATTGCCGGAGAAAAGCGGCTGCCATCGTGATTTTTGGGCCGAAATTTCGCGAACGAAGCATCGCCAATGTCGCCATTATTTCTCCGCCTCGAAAGAAAAATATCTTGCCGTGATTTAATGACAAAAAAATATTCCAAATCTGTTGTAATTTTTTTTCACAGGAATAGAATTGCCGCACCTTTGCGAAGATGATCTCGCATATCTGCGAGAACTGGCGCAGTTGCATGTGCCCGAAGCTACGTAAAGGTTACGGCTAGTGCTATTAGGCAGGCTGTATAGGTGACCACACTTTCAACTAGTGGATGAGGAGACAACGATGGCAACACCTGCAAAAAAACCTGCGGCGAAATCGAAAACTTCAGCCAAGCCCGCAGCGAAAAAAGCGCCGGCCAAAAAGCCGGCAGCCAAGAAGTCCAAGTAACCCAAGCAATCTGCCGCGGAGCATCGCTTCAGGCAGACGTCAAAAAGCCCGGAGGGCGGTTGCCAAGGCGCCGACTCTCCGGGCTTTCCAGAAGTCCACAGCAGTTTCATGTCCAACACAAGATTTGAGGCAAATCCGCGGCTAGCACGTGCGGTGTAAGGTCAGGCCCCCAGTTTGCGTTGCAGCAGATACGTGTTGTGAATCGGGTGTAGCGATCTGCTGATCTGCTGCTAAAGACCGGACGGTCGAACTGGTCCAACCGCGCCTATGGGCTGGCTGGACCGGGGATTCAGCCGGCGCGAGCCAAGCTTTCGATTTCCTCGGCTCGCGGGTCTTTGGTGAAGCGTTCGATGTGATGCAACAGGTCGGCTTCCTGGAACGGCTTGCCGAGAAAGACGTCGACGCCGAGTTGCATGGCGTGATTGCGGTGCTTGTCCGCCGTGCGCGAGGTGATCATGATGATCGGCACGCGCGCGGTGACCGGGTCGGCGCGAACATTCTTGGTCAGGTCGAAACCATCCATCCTCGGCATTTCGATATCGACCAGCATGACGTCGGGCGTCATGTCCTGTAGTTGCTTGAGCGCATCGACACCGTCTTTCGCCGTCACTACCTGATAGCCTTCGCGGGCAAGCAGCCGCCCGGTAATCTTGCGCACGGTCAGCGAATCATCGACGACCATAATGAGGGGCGCTACGGCCTTCGCTATTTCCGCATTGGCGGCCGATGCGGGAGGTCTGCCGGCGATGGCCAAGTGCATCATGTCGCGCTGCGCAAGCTGAACCGGGTTGATGATCAAAACCACCAAGCCAGTGCCGAGCACCGTCGCTCCTGCAATGCCAGTCACGCGCGCGAGTTGCGGCCCGATGTTCTTGACGACGATTTCCTGATTGCCGATCAAACCGTCGACATGGATCGCCACGCGCTGGATGCCGCTTTTCAGCAGAAGAATCGGGCTGTAGCGCATCGTCTCGGGCGAGTGATCCATATCGCCCAGCAGTCTGGGCAGATAGTAGAACGGATAACTGTTGCCGTGCCATTCGATCTTGTTGTCCTTGTAAGCCAGGGCCAGCGCGGGCGCCTTCAATTCCTGTACCTGCTCGATCATCGACGAAGGGATCGCGTAATGCCGCGTGCCGATTCGTATCAAAACCGTCTGGGTAACGGCCAGGGTCAGAGGCAGGTAGATCGAAAACGTGGTGCCCCGCCCGGACTGCGATGCAACTTCGACACGGCCGCCCAGTGTGGCGACTTCGTTGCGGGCGACTTCCATGCCTATGCCGCGCCCCGACGTCTGAGTTATTTCCTCGGCAGTCGAGAAGCCCGGCATGAAGATGAATTCCATCAACTGGGCTTCTGTGGCTTCGGTATCCCGCTGCAGCAAGCCCGCGGCTTCGGCTTTGTTCCGTATCCGCGCCAGATCAAGACCACGGCCGTCATCGCTCAAGACGATCAAAATTTCGTTTGCCTGCTGGCGAACGTCGAGCGTGATCTCGCCGATTTCGGTTTTTCCGGCTTCCGCTCGTGCGTCAGCGCCTTCGAGACCATGGGCGATCGCATTGCGCAGCATGTGTTCGAGCGGCGCGCCGATTTTTTCGAGCACGCTGCGGTCGAGTTCGACACTGCCGCCGCAAATTTCGAGGTTGGCTTTCTTGCCCAGCTCTTTTGCCGTCAGCCGCATGATGCGATACAGGCGTTCCGACATGCTCGAGAACGGAACCGTGCGTATTCTCATCAGCTCCTGCTGCAATTCGCGATTCATGCGCGCCTGCTGCAATAGCGCGGCATCGGCTTCATCGAGACTTTTCAGCAATGTCTGCTGCACGGTGGTGACGTCGTGCAGGCTTTCGGCCATAAGCCGGGTCAATTCCTGGAAGCGCGTGAAGCGGTCGAACTCGAGAGGGTCGAACGCGTCGTCTTCCTGATTTATCGTCGTCAGACGGGATTGCAACTGGGATTCGGCCTGGATTTCGACTTCGCGCAACTGGCCGCGAAGACGCAATACGCTATCGGTCAATTCGTTCAGGCCGTTTTTGAAAGAACGAACTTCGCCATCGATGCGTGAACGCGCGATACTGACTTCGCCGGCGTCGTTGACGAGGCGATCCACGATATCGGCGCGAATGCGCAGCAGCGCCTTGGCCGAAACCAGATCAACTTCGCCGGATAGGGGAACGATCGGGATGACCTGGGCTTTGGCGGCCGTACCCGCGGTCGCGGACGGCGCATGCGCTGCGCGAGCACCCGGCGTCACTTCTTCGACGACGAGGAAATCGCCGCGCTGCAGGCGCTCGATCGCATCGTTGACGCGATCGAACTCGGACTCGAGGTCGTCGAATAACGAAGGCGTGGTGGCGCTCGTTTCAAGCGCGTGGTCTACCTGCGACTCCATATTGTGCGTGAGCTCGCCAAGCCGCATCGCTCCGGCCATGCGCGCGCCGCCCTTCAGGGTATGCAGGGCGCGCCGCAGGGCTAGAGGGGCTTGCGTATTCGTCGGTTCCCTCTTCCAGACACGCAGATCGTCGCCGATTTGCGGGACCAGTTCGGCCGCTTCCTCAAGAAAGATCGGCAGCAATTGCACGTCGATATCGTCGCGCACTACACGCCGCTCGACTATAGCCGGCGCGCGTTCGGCAGGCCCCTGTGTCGGTAGCGGCGCTTTATCCATCAAGACCTCGTGCGCGCTTTGCGCAGCCTTCGGCTCGTGCGCCGGCTTCTCCATCACTGGCGTTTCTTTCGTTTCGCGGACTGCGGCTTGCGCGGCGTCTTCAGGCAGCGCCTGTTCGGCCACCGGCCAGTCTGGCTCGGATCCGTAAGCCGCCATACCGCTTTCCGCTGCGGTCGCATATGCGCCCATCGATGTATCCGCCGGCGCGATGTCGTGCGGGTACGGTTCCGTGGCTAATAAGGTTTCGGAAACTTCTTGCGCTGCTTCTGCTGACGGTGTGACAAGGTCCAGCGTGGGTAGATCAAGGGTCGCTTCCTCAATCATTTGATCGCTTGCAGGGATGTCGATCGCCATCGGATCGATTCCGGACAAGTCGGCCGAAACGAATTCGGGCGAAGCCACTTCTGCCGACGGCGTCTCGAACGAAACCGGACCGTCCGTCGCGCTGTCAGCCGACAAGAACTGAGGCAAGACGAGATCCGACAGTGCGAGGTCAAGCGAATTTCGCCCGGCATCCGCTGTTTGCGCTTCCGTTTCCAGGGCGATCTCGTCTCTCGGTGTCTGCGCCGCCAACGCTCTTTCGACCGGCCGATGCTGTTCGCGAGCTGTGGCAAGCTGGTTGCGCAATCCCTCGATTTCCGAACCGGCACCCTGGGGGGCGCGTCTTTCCCTCAGGTCCTGCATCATCGCCTGCAAAGCGACTACCCCATTATCGATGACGGAGATCTGGGCTGGATTCTGCACAACCGGCTGCTCGATCAATTCCTGCAAATACAATTCCAGCGCGAACGCGAGTTCCACGACGGCGCCGACACCCGCGGTGCGGGAGCTGCCGGCCAGGGTATGCGTCGCGCGCATGAAGTCGTGTCCAATCGGCTGTTGTGGAAGCTCGTGAAGCTGCGCGGCTTCACGTTCCAGTGTAGCGAGATGCTGTTCTGCTTCCTTCATGAAAATTTCATACAACTCGGCCGACATCACGACTTCGCCGATCTGAATTTCAACCGCGAGTGGTTCCGACTCGTGCTCTGATACCGATGCTTCGACTTGCTGGTCCGCAGTCTCAGGCGTGGCTAGCGGATGCGCCGCGATCGAACCTGTTTCTCCAGCCATAGCGGATGGAGCTCGAGCATCTTCAGCTTCAGCGGCGGGCCCCGCGTGCAGCTTTTTTGCAGTGTAATCTTCCAGATCCGGCGCCGCGGAAACGGGGGTCGTGGCAGCCGTAACCGCAACAGCGGGAGCAATAGCCGCAACAGCAGCGAACGTCATGGCGGGCGAGTCGATCGGAGTCGCGATTGCCACTGCCGCGGGCTCGGCGCCGTCGCGCAGTTGTGCGGCAAGGTCGTGTATTGGCTGTGCTTCGATTTCGACACTGCCTTCGTTCTTCAGCTTGGTCACCCAGACTGCGAACGAGTCGTGGGCGAGGCTGATCAGTTCGAAGAGCGCGGCGTTCGGCAGCTTGTCCTGCTGCAGCCACTCGTTCATGACCTGCTCTACACTCCAACCGACTTCACCCAATTGCATCAGGCCGACCATGCGGCCGCTGCCTTTCAAGGTGTGGAAGCTGCGGCGTATCGTCGTTATCGCATCGCGCTGGTTCGGCTGCGCGCGGCAGACCGCAAGATTCTCCTCGATGGTAGCAAGAACCTCGGCGGCTTCTTCGAGATAAATTTCGAGCAACTCGGCATCCACCGCATCGCTGTTCGCAACCAGCATCCGCGTCGCTTGTTCAGAAGGTGCTATGGCCGCGACTTTTGGCGCAGTAATCTGGGAAATAGCCTCCGCAAGTCCCGGCTGGGTGTTTTCAGCAGTGTTCAGCAGATCGAGCGCAGCCGCGGTTCGTTCGTGCAGACCCTTGTCGGCGACCAGATCCGCATCCTGGCGCATCGACTCAAGGCTGTTCTGCAACTCCTCACGCACGACGACGTCCTCGGGCTGCTGCTGCCAGGCTTCGAATAACGCCTGGGTTTGCTGTTTCGAGTTTGCCAGATCGGATTCGACGCTGGCGCCCTGCGGCTCGCTTCCGTCATCGACGCCGGGCAACCCGATCGTTTGCGCAAGCTCGTCATCGGGTCCGCTCAAGGTTTTTCCGGTCAGACGGGAGAAAACCGGCGCGATGATCTTCAAAGCTTCGGGCTGGGACTGATTGTGTTCGATGGCTTCGATATAGAAACCGAGGCTGCTGAGGCCGTCGGCCAGAAGCTCCAATTCGGCCTGCGCGACCTCATAAGCGGGATCGGCGCCCTTATCGATCAAAGACTGGCAGGCGTTTAACAGTTCGGTCGCTTCCTCCAGCCGCAGGATCGCAAGCGCGCCGGCCACCTGTCGCATAAACGGCCGCAACGCGGGCAGGGCGTCGCGTTTCGACGGATCGCGGAAGAAGGTATCGAGCACTTGCTCGATGTGCCGCAAGTTGCTCTGAATCTCGCGAACGACCTGAGCGACCAGAAGTTTCTCCTGCGCTTTCCGGCTGATTTCGTCGAGCACAGGTTGCGACAGCAAGTCATCATCGCGCGCTTTGCCGCCGACAGCCGAGCGCAGGCGGCCGACCATCACGCCGACTTGCTGGGCGATGTCGGCCTTCGGGTTGGTAATGTTGTCGAGTGCGTTCTCGGCGACGAGCAGGGCGGTTGCGATTTCGAGTCCGACCTCGTCCCGCCGCGTATCGTTGACCGATTCCATGTCAGCCGCGATCGGCTGCATGACATCGAGCAGGTTCAGCAGCGGCGCGCTGTTGAGGCTCGAAGATTTTTGCCTGAGCGTGGCCAGCGCCTCGGCGAATTGCGGCAAAGCCGCGCGGTTGCCCGAAGTGAATTTCGTCCAGGCATCTTTGGCGCTGGTCAGGATGTCGCGCAGTTCGCGCAAAATCGGGCGCATCTTGATCAGATCGATTTCGACCAGGTAATTCACGCCGGCTGACGGCAACTGCCGGTCAAGCTGGAAAAGCCGCTTGATGTCTTCTGTGCGTCCGCTCGTCGGTTTGCTGCGCGCGATCGCATAAAGCACATCGCGCAACAAGCGCTCGGCGACTTTCGGTGAGCCGGAACCGAGTCGACGCAACTGCAAATCGATGCGGGCGCACAACCGTTTCAGTTCGAAATCAGGCTCGAGGCCATGGTGAACCAATGCATCGATAAGGCCGACAGCGCTCCACCAAAACGAACGCTGTGCGGGCAGGGGCTGCGTGCCTTCTATCGCTCGCAGCGCATTGAGCATCGACTGCTTGGCTTCGACGTCTTCCGAATCGCGCAGCCAGCGCAACAAGCCGCGCTGAAAAGCGCGACGCTGGGTTTTAACGAACTGCGCGAGATCGACACCCTGGTCTAGCAGACCGGCGCTGCTCAATTTCGGCGGTTGCGCGCCGAGATCGGGAAAAAACAAATCGGTTTCCGCAGCCGATTCGCTGCCGCGGGCCAGGAACAGCTCCTGGTAAAGTGGAAACAGGCGCAAAGGCACGTTCGGTTCGCCGCCGACCAGTTCTTCGAGGTAACGGGTCAAAGCGGCAATGGCGCGGTTGAACAGCGTGAGGTTGGCGGGAGTCGCTTCGATCTCGTGTTTTTCCAGTGCCGCCAGAGTGTTTTCAAACTCTTCCGAAAAACGCGCGAGCCCGTCGAGGCCGACCATCTGCAAGGCGCCGGTCGCCTGGTGCAAATGTGTCAGACTGAATTTCAAGGCGGCGCCGTCGGATGGATTTTCCGCGAACATGGCGAGACTGGTTCGCGCGCGTTCCAGCGCCTGATCGATTTCACTTTTGACCCAGGTCAGGGGCCCGACATCGAATTCTTTTACAGCACTCATGGTTTCTTCAGCTCTCGGCGAGCTTGTATTAAGGCGGGCCACGCTCAACCCAACTTGAAGCCCGATACCGAGCCTTTCAGTTCGGTCGCGAGATCCGCGAGTTGTCCAATCGAAACCGCTGTCTGCTGCGTGCCTTGCGTGGTCTGATCGGTAATTCGCAAAATCTCCTGCATGTTCTTCGCGACCTTATCCGTCGATTCCGCTTGCGCCTGCGTGGCTGTCGAAATACTGGTCGCAAGCTGCGCCAGGTTTTTGGAAACTTCGCCGATTTCCTGCAATGTTTGCCCCGCCGCATCGGACAGCTTGGCGCCCTCGACCACACCATGAGTACTTTTTTCCATGGCGGCGACGGCGTCTTGCGTATCGGTCTGAATGGTTTTCACGATCGCCCCGATTTGCTTGGTCGCCTCACCCGAACGTTCCGCAAGCCGCTGCACCTCTTCCGCAACGACCGTGAAACCGCGCCCCGCTTCACCGGCGGATGCCGCCTGAATAGCCGCGTTCAACGCCAGCACGTTGGTCTGTTCGGTAATGTCGGAAATCAGTTCGACGATCTCGCCGATCTCCTGGGACGATTCGCCGAGACGCTTGATCCGCTTCGCTGTTTCCTGAATCTGTTCGCGAATCTCGTTCATGCCGGAAATGGTGTTTTGCACCGCAATCGTGCCTTTTTCCGCGGCATTCAGCGAACGTTTGGCAACATTGGCGGATTCCGCCGCGCTTGCCGACACCTCTGTGATCGACTGCGCCATCTGCAACACCGACGACGTCGTTTCCTTGATTTCGACCGATTGTTTTGCCGTCGCATCGATCAATTGCCTGGAAATCGTTTGCGCTTTACTGGAAGCAGACGCCACCTGGCCGGTCGCTTTGTTAATGCCGTTCACCAGAGTGCGCAGCTCTTCAATCGTGAGGTTGATCGAGTCCGCGATCGCGCCTGTAATATCTTCGGTTACCAGCGCCTGCACGGTCAGATCGCCGTCAGCCAGGTCGCCCAACTCGTTCAGCAGCCGCAAAATCGCTTCCTGATTCCGTTGGTTTTCGCGCCCGCTGTCCAGAGAACGGCGTCGAGCGTCGTGGAGGATGACTTTACCGATCAGCAGCATGGTTGCGAAGGCGAGCACGCCGAAGACGATGGTTGCGACTGTCGTTGCGATTTCCGAGAATTCCTTTTCGTAGACTTGGGTCAGGTCCTGAGTGTCCTGCATCAGTTGTTCGCTGCCGACGTAGATGTTCTGCCCGGCCTGCTTGGTCGAAATCAGTTTCTGCATGTTCTGCAGTATCGAATTGACGCTTCCTTCGAATTCCTTGAACAGCGCCTGCAGGGCGCCGAGGCGATCACGCGCTTCCGGGGCGCTGACCGGGCTCAGCCTGAGTTCTTCGCTGCCGTTCAGCAGCCCCTGCAAGTTGGCGCGAAATACGTTGGTGTCTTTGGCCAACAGGAAGGCGACTTCAGGATCGATCGTTTCGCCCGAGAGCAGCGCATTGGCGTTTTTGGCCAGCTTCTGGGTCAGCATGGTCAACTGGTTGGCAGTCGCTATAGCACGCGGCGCGCCGCCGTTTTGAGCGATCAGGCTTGCCACCTCGTCGGCGAGTTCGAGCAACTGCGTGTTGCTCGCGTTGATTGCCGCGACACTTTTGCCGAGGTTGAGCAGGCTGTTTTTCTCGGCAAGGATCAGGCTCGCCTGATCTTCAATCGGCTGCCACTGCTGGCTGATCGTCCGCAACTCGGCCTGCGCCTCGCCCGACGATGCGGGGACGTCGCGGCCGGCGCGAGATCCGCCTTGCGACAGCGTGGCCAGATCTCTTGCGAACGTGTCGCGGCTGTCCTGCAACTGGTCGAAACCGGATACGTTGCCGACTACCGCCTGCTGCGCGCCCTTGGCAAGGCGCTGCGAAAGCATCTGCATTTCGCGCGCAGTGGATATATAGATGCCGGAATGCGTTGTCTGCCGACTGTTGATGAAAATCATCAAGGCGCCGAGCGCGAGGAATAGCAGCAGCAGCGTGCCAAGCACCTTCAATTGTTTGGCGTGAGGCAAGGCGCCGATCAGCGGTAGCTGACTCGGCGTGGATGATTTATCCTTCTGTATGTCATCCGTCATAGAGATGGTCTGCATCGGATCGTAATTGGGATCCTGCGTATCCGCTGTCCGGCGAAGCCGGCCCTTGCCGCCCTTTGAGCCAAAAAGCGGAAACCTGAAACTCGACAAAATGGACGCCATTTGCTTCTCCTGTAAAACTAAATTCCGACTTGTAAAAAATCCGGATGCTGTATGAGTTCGCGCATTGCCAACTCTGTCCAAAGCGCGCCATCGTCATCGAGATATTGCGCTTTGATCCAGGGGCGATCGATTGACGTTTGTTCTTTACGCGTGAGTTGCTCGGGCTTGCGCAGACCGAGCATGCGGCTGACCAGAATCCCGCAATTGACGCCAAACTTCTGGCCGACCAGAAGAACCCGGCTGTCGACAGTCGGATGGGTTGGTGTCTCGCCGATAAAGGCCGCCAGATCGACGATACTGTACAAATTGCCGCGCACGTTGGCGACGCCGCAATACCAACTGCGGGTCAACGGCACGGAAACGAAATTAGGCAGCGGCAATACTTCGCCGGCATCGCTGAGTTCGACCAGCCAGTTATCGCGGCCGATTTGCAGGCCGAGCATCGAAACCGGAGCGGCAGGCGCATCGGCAACCGCCCGCAAGCGCGCGACCAGGCCATGCTGGTATTCGCGCAGACTGACTCGCTTAGCCATTAGCCGAGCGCTGAAATCTTGGCCAGCAGCTTGGCTTTATCGACGGGCTTGACGATATAGTCTCTAGCGCCTTGGCGCATGCCCCAGATCTTGTCCGTTTCCTGGCCTTTCGACGTGCACATGATGACTGGAATATGCTTGGTCTCATCATCCCGCGACAGCGCGCGAGTGGCTTGAAAACCGCTTTGTCCCGGCAGCACGACGTCCATTAGGATCAGGTCAGGTTTGACTTCCTTGGTCTTGGTCAGGGCTTCTTCGGCATTTTCGGCGGTCGAAACCTGGTAGCCGTTTTTGGTCAGCAGGTCGACCAGAAAATGACGCTCGGTCGGGGAATCATCGACGACCAGAACTTTGCTGATGGGCATAGCAACCTCTAATGCGTTAAGCGACTTTTTTCTGCATGTGGAATCCCACGGTCTTCAGCAGGCTATCTTTGGTAAAAGGCTTGGTCAGGTATTCGTCGGAGCCGACCATGCGACCGCGTGCGCGGTCGAATAAGCCATCCTTGCTCGACAGCATGATGACCGGCGTGGCTTTGAATTTAGGATTTTTCTTGATCAGCGCGCACGCCTGATAACCATCGAGACGCGGCATCATGATATCGACGAAAATCACGTCGGGCTGATGGTCGGTGATTTTGGCCAGCGCATCGAAGCCGTCCTCGGCCAGGATCACCTGGCACCCGACTTGCAGCAGAAAAATTTCGGCGCTGCGGCGGATGGTGTTGCTGTCATCTATCACCATCACTTTCAGTCCCTTCAAATCGAATCCGTTCACGCCGTCTCCCACTTTCCCGCTTGCCTTTGGTAGAAATTTACTTTTAGACGCGCCAGCTTACGCTATTCTGCTTGCACACAACATAACATAGCATTGCAGAATTCAAATTGCTACCAGCATTTGCTTGTGGGCGTCGAACTTATTAATGCAAAAAACTGCCGTTTTTGCCGATGATCGTCAGATCGACGTATTTGGTGGCGTCGTGCTTGCCCGGCGAGAAGCTGACATGGAATCCGCCGAGATCGAGGTCATTGGTTTTTTCCAGCGCGGCGATGAATTTCTCGCGCGTCAGGTCCCGCCCGGTGCGCCGCAAGCCTTCGACAAACACCCGGGCTGCGATGAAGCCTTCGAGACTGCCGAATGAGTAAGTGCTTTTCGGCGCGAACTGCGTCATGGTTTTCTGGTATTCCTTGACGACCGCGATGCTCGGGCTCCAGGGGAAAGGCACGACCTGGGAAATCGCCACACCCGAACCAGCAGGGCCGAGATCGGCGGCGAGCGCATTGCTGCCGACGAACGAAACATTGAAGAATTGCGCCGTGCTGCCGGTTTTTTTTGCCTGGCGTATGTACTCGCCGCACGATTTGTAGGCGCTGATCATAATCACGGCGTCGGGCTTCACGGAGCTGATCGCCTGTACCGCCTTGCCGACGTTGATCGTGTTGCGTTCGACAGTGCCGAGCGCGCTGATCGGTAAATCGCGCTTTTTCATTGCCTTCTCGACACCGGCCAGACCTGCTTTGCCATAGGCGTCGTCCTGGTAGAACACGGCGATATTCTTGATGCCGGTCGAAACCAATTGTTCGACGATTTTTTCCGTTTCGTCGTAGTAGCTCGCGCGGACGTTGAATACATAGCGGTTCAGCGGTTCGCGCAGCGAGGCGGCGCCGGTGTAGGCGCCAAAAAACGGTACTTTGGCTTCCGTGAAGATCGGCAGTGCGGCGTTGCTGGTCGGCGTTCCGACGTAGCCGAACAGCGCGAAAACCTGCTGGTCGTTGATCAGCTTTTTGGTGTTTTCCGCGGCCCGCGCCGGTTCGTAGCCGTCGTCGAGTGAAACCAGTTCGATTTTCCGGCCGAGTACTCCGCCGTCGCTGTTGACGAGATCGAAATAAGCCTGCGCGCCTTTTTTCATTTCGTTGCCAAGCTCGGCAGCCGGGCCGCTGAATGCAGCCGATTGGCCAATGATAATGGTTTGATCGGTGACGCCAACGTCCGCAGCGGCTTGCAGCGAGACGCCAAGCAATCCTGCAAACAGCGATCCCGTAAACAGCGAGATGGCCAAGCCTTTATTCTCCACATTGCCTCCGTTGAAATATTGCAGTGGCGCTACGAATCTGCTGCCTGGGTTGTTCGGCGCCGACGTTGACGCGTCCGGCGCGGCAAGCACCGGAAAGCAATGGACATGCCATTCACTGAAAAACCGGTGCCGGGAGCGCGGA
>JACDAM010000151.1 GCA_013695435.1 Burkholderiales bacterium
GGACAAATCCGTGATGCGGGGACGTCGCAGTGGCGGGCGCCGACAATACCGGAACGAATCTGAAGCGATGACGGGAAGCGAGCTCCGAGAGTAATCCAACATCATAGAGATCGCGAGCGTCGCGCACGCCGTGGTATAAATGAATCGCGCCTCGCCAGGGTAACGCCAGGGCAGCGAGCAGGATGGATTTGATTGGGGCGAGGCCTGATCCGCCGGCCACCAACAACATCGGGCGCGCCGCGTTCTCGCGTAGCTGCGCGCTGCCGTAAGGGCCCTCGATTTTCACGGGATCGCCGACGCAAAGTTCGTTGGCGACGTAATTGCTGACAAGCCCGCCTTGTAATTGACGGATGTGAAACTCGAGCGGTCCGTTCCCCGGAATATTGGCCATCGAGTAAGGCCGCGTTGGTAGACCGCCGAAGCCCAGTTCCGCATACTGGCCGGCGCTGAAAGTCAAAGGCTGGCCGGCGGCTTCGAGATGTAGGCGAGTGATATCGTGAGTAGCCTGTTCTCTGCCGATGACCGTCGCGTCTAGAGTTTGTATCGCATGCTGAGGCGATGGCGCGGCATCGTCGAGCCACGCGATTTCGATGTCGCCCACGGGTCTCGATCGACAGGCGAGGATTAATCCGGCGGCGCACTCCCTTTTGCTTAACGCATCGGGCGAGTAACCGTATGACTTCACTTGTCCTGCCAGCAGCCGGCATTTGCATGCGCCGCATTCGCCGCTTCGGCATCCATGCGGATACGGTACGCCGGCATCTAACGCGGCGTCGAGTATAGTCGCTTTACGTGCATCGATCGGGGCCGCCCACTGCTTTATCCTGATTACGCTCAATCGTTTTCCCTGACGGCAGTTCTTTGATCGGTTTGCGCCAGGCTATTTCAATACGAGCTTGAGCGGATGCAAATGACGGCTGTGGCGGGTCTGCGTATGGTCGAATACCGATACCCACATGAAGGTTCCGTTATCAAGCGCAACGTCGAACTTCGAACCGGCACCGATCTTGCGCACCGTTTCCAGCCGCCACCAGCCCCCCTTCCAGCTCGCGACCGCCGTGACATCACCGCGATCGCCGGTGAACGGCTTGTCTATCACGATCGAAGGAAGCACGGTCCCGACCGCATAATCGTCGAGCTCTTTGCTGTAGGGAACGGTATCGCGAATCATCATCCACCACTGGCCGCTGTCGCCGACGTTGGGGTCGAGATCAATCGTTCCCATGCGTGCGGCAAGTTGCGGAAAATCCCGGGGCAGCCATTTCGGTTCGACATACGGCGTGCCTTCGAGCTTCTTGTAATTTTGTTCGAAGCCACCGCCGGTTTTCGGATCCTGGGTATAACCGCCGGTATAGCGCGCGCCGGGCTTGTCGGGAACGGGCATCGGGGGGCCGAAGTAATTGTCGTCTACCTGATTGAGCGGGCCGGTCCGCACACTTTTCCAGTGCCAGACATCCACGTAGCTGCCGTCGCTGGTGAAGTGCAAACCGCGTTTACCGGGCGCGCCGGGTTTGTCGGCCAGAGGCTTGGGCCCGAGATGGGACGAGCCGCCGCCCGCGACCTCGGGGTTCAGCGAAAACATGACGGCGAATTTGTCTTCGTAATATTCATCTTCATCCTGGATGTCGAACTTGGTTTGCAGAAGCTTCCAGCCTTCCGGGGTTTTGATCAACGGAACGTGCTTCTGGCTGCGCGTTGAGTCGCGCCATTCGAACAGCATCGCCACTTGTTCTCCATCGTGGACGCCGCGAACGCGCACCGCCACTTCGCCGCCGGGAAGATTGGTTCCGCGCGTGGTATGCAGTTCGACCGGTTCGATGTGCTGCCACGCGGTGTCGTCTAGCTCGCCATCGATCTTAGGCAACTCGGCTACATGGCGAACGTTGAGCGGTGCGATCACCGCTTTATCGAGCGGGTAGAGGACCGCTGCAACCGCGACCGCGGAGGCCGCGATGGCGGCCAACGCCGCGCCGCCGTAAGCTGCGCGGGGACTGACGATGCGCAGAAGCCCGCGCAAACCGCCAACCGCGATTTGCGCGACCACATGCGCGACGACGTAGACGATGATCGCCCAGGCGACGTACTGGTGCACGGCAGCGATGGTGCGCTCGGGCAATAGGCCCGGAAAGAAATACATCAATGAGCCGGTCACTCCGGCCGCGATGAGCAAAGCAAACGCGACCCAATAGAGGGCTCGGTTAATCGCGCGCCAGCGGCCCTCGCGCGTCGAAATCGTTCCCGAACGGAGCGATAGCCGCGACGTCAGGTGCGCGCGCCAGAGAAAAACGATGTAGGCAATTGCAACGATGGACAGCAACGACGCGCTAAACACATGCAGCCAGTCCACGCTGCCTTGCAATAACACGGGGTCGAGGAACGACGCCCATGCCGCACCCTCCTCATCGGCCGCGATTCGCAGACCTGTCAGCAAACTGACGACGAGCGCGACCACCATGATCCAGTGCAGCACAACAGTGGGGGCGTCCGTGCGTGTGCCAATTCCTTGTGCCATTTATCAACTCCTGAAAACAATGCGGAAACGACCGCTCGCGAATTTCCATCGCTGAACTGATGAAAGAGCAACGGAAACAACGTTGACGCGAAAAAACCCGTCGGCTTATTCGGATTTTGTTTCGGCGAGACCGAGGCGTCGAGAACGTACTGGAACGCTTGGCTTTCATTGGGAGGCGGGGCCAGCAAGAGTTCGGCCAGCGCCACCAAATTACTAACAATCAGCGCCTTGCGCGCCGCAGCGGCTATGTTTCCCACGCGAATGTGTCCCTCATTTAGGACAGCAATTTTAATGATTCTACGGAAGCTACTGATCTTCCATAGCTTTTTGTGTCGGTTTATCACGACACATAACTGTGCGCGCCCATAGCTGTCAGGCGTGCGGCTTCATCGAACGTGCATTCTTCCAGCGAAAACTCTTGAGGAGCGCGAGAGGTGAGCACCCAATCATCAGCGTCGCTTCATCCCCGCCATCGCCACAACGGCGTTTCTCCGCCCGCTTGCCGAAGGCTGTACGATGGGGACGCCTTTGGTTCTTACCGCAATGGTGGAGTGGCCGCGCCAGCGGGCTTTCCCGCATTGCTCGGATCCACCAGATCGCGCGGAGAAAGCGTGGCAGCAGTTTCGGCAGCGCAGGTCGTGAACATCAGGATTTCGCCAAAGCGCAGAAACTGCCCCCCTCGCGCTTGAGGTAAGCGTTTTGCGCGCGATACGCTTCATTCTCGGTGGGCAGAGTCTCGGGACAAGTTTCGAAAATTGCAAGTCATAACCAAAAGTCAGCGAATAGTCCTATGCGATGATTGACCATTACATGAACGCAATCGGGCTTCAAGCGCACCGCGCGAACGACAGGCACCCCGGAGTTGCCGGCGCGTCCAGCCTGTTACGGTGTTTATTCTGCGGGATGCTGGCTTTCTCGGCGCTGGTTTGCCAACAGGCACACCCTGCGGAATCCATGCCCAGGAGACTCTATGAAATCACCACCGAAACCGGCATGCCTCATCTCGAAAACAACCTGCGCTACGCCGACACCCGCGAAAAACGCTGCTTGAGCCAACAGGATCTCGCGACCGCTTTCCCGATTCTGCAACACCATTCGCTCCAGGGGTGCAAGCTCGACAACGAAAATCGCAATGGGGATACGCTGACCTACCTTCTAAGCTGCCAAGCCGCGCACGGCAAGACGGGCACGGCGCAGTGGAATCTCGGCAAGGACCTGATCGCGGGCAGACTGGACGTCAGGATGGGAGGCAAGAACATGACTTTTTATCAGCGCGTCACGGCGAGGCCTTTGGGAGAATGCGTATCTGAGGCGAAGTGACGTTCGAGGCGAAGAGATGCAAATTATTCCTGAATCGCACTCGTCGGATCACAGGGCGCTATGAAGTTTGGACATGAAAAAACGCGCCACTTGGATCATCAGGAGGAATTATGAAACGAGCATTTGTTGCAACGCTCGCCATTATCGTTTTGTTCGCGGGCAACGGGGCCCTCGGAGACAAGCCGGGCGCCTCCGAGTACCAGCCTGACGTCAAGGTCAAACCGCTGCTCAAGACCGTTACCACGTCGCTCGGCCAATCTATCACCTACCCATCCACGCCCGAGGTAACGGCGTTGGAGGTGGAGATCGCGCCGGGCAAGGAAACGGGATGGCACCAGCATCCCGTGCCCGGCTACGGGTACATACTTTCAGGCAGCGTCGTGATAGAGGTACAGGGCGGCGAACAATTCAGGTACGAAGCCGGAGAGGCGTTTGTCGAAGTCATCAACACGCCGCACAACGGAAAAAACGTTGGGACCGGCCCCGTAAAAATTCTGGTATTTTTTTCCGGTGAAGCGGGAAAGCCCTACACCGTACGCACGAGCAAGCAATAGCTTCCGCTCAATTGGTCGCGTTTAGCCGGCAATTGCGCGAGGTCCTACACCGTACGCACGAGCAAGCAATAGCTTCCGCTGCTATATGGAAACCTCCTGTCTGAAACGATTTTGCATCGTTGCGCTTTTTCTTGCTGCCGCGGGGCAAGCGTTCGCGCACGATCTCGACGCCCACTCGTTGATCGATCTTACCCATTCGTTCAACGAGCAGACGATCTACTGGCCGACCGATACTTCCGGCTTCAAGCTCGAGAGAAAAGCCTACGGCAAAACCGATGCCGGCTTCTTCTACGCGGCGAATGCCCTTTGCACCGCCGAGCACGGAGGGACTCATCTGGATGCGCCGCTGCATTTCGGCGAGGGTAAACACAGCACGGAACAAATTCCGCTGGCCCAGCTCGTCGCGCCGGCAGTAGTGATCGACGTTTCCGAACAGGCTGCAAGAGATCGCGATTACCGGCTCTCGCCCACAGATGTGCTCGAGTTCGAAAAGCGTCACGGGAAGATCGCTGCGGGAACGATCGTGCTCTTGCGTGCTGGATGGAGCAGGCACTGGCCCGACCGAAAAGAATATCTGGGCGACGATCCTCCGGGCGATGCGTCGAAGCTGAGTTTCCC
>JACDAM010000152.1 GCA_013695435.1 Burkholderiales bacterium
GAATTGCGCGGCTGGAATGGCTTCGGTCTCGCCGTGCAGGCGTATCAGAAACGCGCACCGCACGTAATCGACCTCATCGCCGCGCTGGCAAAGCAGCACGGCAAAACTATCCCGCTGCGGCTCGTCAAAGGCGCGTACTGGGATACCGAGATCAAGCGCGCGCAGGTGCAAGGTTTGCCCGGCTATCCGGTTTACACGCGCAAGGTTCACACCGATCTGTCCTACCTCGCCTGCGGCTCGCGCCTGCTCGCGCACGGCGACGCGTTCTATCCGCAATTCGCCACGCACAACGCGCACACCATCGCGTATTTTCTCGAATGCGCGCGCGGCCGCGAATTCGAGTTTCAGCGGCTGCACGGCATGGGCGAGGCGCTGTATGCCGAAGTCATGCAGCGGGAAAACGTTGCCTGCCGGGTTTACGCGCCGGTCGGCAGCTTCAATACTTTGCTGCCGTACCTCGTGCGCCGCCTGCTTGAAAACGGTGCGAACACCTCGTTCGTCAATCGCATCGCCGATACGCGCCTGCCGCCAGAACAGGTTGTCGCCGATCCATTCGCGGCCCTGGGCGATAGCGCAAAGCCCACCATAACGCCGCATCCACGCATCCCTCTGCCGCCCGACTTGTACGGCGAGTTGCGACACAATTCGCTCGGGCTCAATCTCGCGAATGCCGACGCGTTCGCGGCACTGCACGCCGGCATCGAAGCGGCATCGCGACAAATGTGGCATGCAACACCACTCCTCAACGGCGAACGTTTGCGCGGCGACGAGCATGCGGTATTCGCGCCGGCCGATCGCGATCTAAAAATCGGTACGGTGACGCACGCCAATGCGAGCATGGTCGACGCCACGGTGCAATCCGCCGTCGCCGCCGCGTCAGCATGGGACGCGACACCCGCTGTGATGCGCGCGCAAATCCTCGAACGCGCGTCCGATCTGTTCGAACAATATCGCGCCGAACTCGTCGCGCTGATCGTGTTTGAGGGCGGACGCATTATTCCCGACGCGCTCGCCGAAGTCCGCGAAGCCGTCGATTACTGCCGATACTACGCGGCCGGGGCCAGGCGGCTATTCGCCGAACCGCGGGAGTTGCCGGGCCCGACCGGTGAGCAAAACACGCTGAGCCTGCACGGCCGCGGCGTGTTCGTATGCCTTTCTCCATGGAATTTCCCGCTCGCGATATTCACCGGCCAGATCACCGCAGCACTTGCCGCCGGCAATACCGTGATCGCGAAACCCGCCGAGCAAACGCCGCTGATCGCGATGCGTGCAATCGAGTTGCTGCATGAGGCCGGCGTTCCGCCCGCGGTGGTGCAATTTCTTCCGGGCTCCGGCGAGGAAGTCGGCGCGCGCCTCGTCGCCGATCCGCGCATCGCCGGCGTCGTTTTCACCGGCTCGACCGAAACCGCGCGCGCCATCAACCGCAACCTTGCATCAGGCAACGGTCCCATCGTCCCGCTGATCGCCGAGACCGGCGGCATGAACGCGATCATCGCCGACAGCTCCGCGCTGCTCGAACAACTGATCGGCGACGTCATGCAATCGGCATACAACAGCGCCGGTCAGCGCTGCTCGGCCGCGCGTCTGCTGTTCGTGCAAGATGACATCGCCGATGCCACGATCGAGATGCTCAAGGGCGCAATGGCCGAACTGTCGATCGGCGATCCTGCGCAGCTTTCGACCGACATCGGACCGTTAATCGACGATTCCGCACGGGCGGCGCTCGAAAGTTATTGCGAAGGTTTGAGCACTCGTGCGCAAACCTTGGCAACCGCGCCGCTCTCCGCCGCCTGCGAACACGGCTTTTTCTTCTCGCCCCGTGCGTTCGAAATCAACTGGGATCAAATACCCGAACGCGAAGTCTTTGGTCCGGTGCTGCACGTGCTGCGCTGGAAGTCGGGCGAACTCGATCGCGTGATCGACCGCATCAATGCGACCGGCTACGGGCTCACGCTCGGCGTGCACAGCCGCATCGATGAAACGACAGATCGCGTGACAACGCGTGTCCGCGTCGGCAATCTCTACGTCAACCGCAACATCATCGGCGCCGCCGTCGGCGCGCAACCGTTCGGCGGCGAAGGCTTGTCGGGCACCGGACCAAAAGCCGGTGGTCCGCACTATCTGCAGCGCTTCGCGGTCGAGCGCAGTGTATCGGTTAATACCGCAGCGCTTGGAGGGAATGCTTCGTTGCTAGCGCTGGATGACGGCCCTCAACGGCCCGCATCCCCATCCGGCAAAATTTAATTGCCTGTCTTAGAGAATGGAAATCGAGCGGCTATACTCGCAACTTCAAAAGGAGCAAATATGGAACTTTCCGCCGTCTTAACGCCTGCCGCCGAGGGCGGCTTTATGGCGTTGAATCCTGAAACGGGAACAACTTCTCAAGGTGAAACTGTTGAAGAAGCGCTCGCGAATCTGCGGGAAGCAACCGAGCTTTACCTGGAAGAATTTCCAATAACCGTCACCGGTCGTTCACTGCTTACCACGTTTCAAGTCGCCGTAAATGCCTAGCCTGCCCGTCGTTTCGGGTGCTGAGGTCGTTCGTGCTTTGCAACATCTCGGCTTCGTCGTAACTCGTCAGCGCGGCAGCCATATCGTCCTTCGTAAGGGCTCGCAGGGTTGCGT
>JACDAM010000153.1 GCA_013695435.1 Burkholderiales bacterium
TTTCGTGAACGCATGTTTCGAAACTAAGGCGCCGCCATAATGCTGGTCGGGTAGACATAAGCGCCTCAGCCTTTTATAGTGCCAATCTTTTTCCTCGCGAACGCAAGGGCTTATGTAAAGGGAGTAACACATCAGTGTTAAATTCAATTCTGTTTTTCCTCGCTTTTTCCATTTCCGCCATCGCTTTTGCCGGTCAAACACCGGCAGCAGACCAAACCAGCAACGCAGCGCCAGTCGGTGCCCCAGCGCCTGCCAGTACCGTAGTAGTACGATGGAACGAAGCTGCGCTCGAAGCAATCCGCAGAACCCGTCCCGGCCCGCCAATGGTCGCGCGCATGCTCGCTATCACACACACGTGCATTTACGATGCGTGGTCAGCGTACGACGGCATTGCGGTCGGCACCCAGCTTCGTGGCAAGTTGCGTCGTCCGAGCGCCGAGCGCACCGATGCCAACAAAAAGGAGGCATTGAGCTACGCCGCGCATACCTGCCTCAAGGATCTGTTTCCATCCCAAACCGAGTACTTCGATGCGATTTTGTCCGGCCTCGGTTTCGATCCGGGAAATAACTCGGCCGATCCTGCGAGTCCCGCCGGCATCGGTCATCTCGCCGCGCGTGCCGTGATCCGCTTCCGTCATGCCGACGGTTCCAATCAGCTCGGCGATATGAATCCGGGCGCGTACTCCGACTACACCGGCTACGCGCCGGTCAACACGCCGGACCAGATCAACGATCCGAATCGCTGGCAGCCGCTGCGCGTTCCCGATGGCAAAGGCGGCTTCATCGTGCAGAAATTCATCGCCCCGCATTGGGAGAAGGTCGTGCCGTTCGCGCTGGTTTCCGCCGATCAGTTCGATGCCGACGTTGCGCCGCCGGCGATGTTTCCGTCGCAGGAATATCGCAAGCAGGTCAGGCAGATCATCGACTACAGCGCGAAACTGACCGACGAGCACAAAGCCATCGCGGAATACTGGGCCGATGGTCCAGCATCCGAAACACCGCCCGGGCACTGGGGCTTGTTCGCGCAATTCGTCTCCGCCCGGGACAGCCACAACATCGACCAGGATACGAAGATGTTTTTCGCGCTGCATAACGCGATATTCGACGCCGGCATCGTGTCGTGGCATTTGAAGCGCAATTACGATTACGTACGGCCGATCACTGCCGTGCGCTTCCTCAGGCAAGGCAAAATGATTCGCGCCTGGGGCGGGCCCGGCAAAGGCACGATGGTCATCAAGGGCGAAGACTGGAATCCGTACCAGCCGGCGACCTTCCCGACGCCTCCATTCCCCGAGTATTCGTCCGGCCACAGCGTTTTCAGCCGCACCGGCGCCGAGATCCTGCGTATGTTCACCAGCAACGAAAGCTTCGGTGGATCGGTGACCGTTCGCGCCGGATCATCGTTGGTCGAACCGGGTCTGGCGCCATCCAAAGACGTGACCTTGTCGTGGCCGACATTCAAGGACGCTGCCGACCAAGCCGGTCTGTCACGCCGTTATGGCGGCATTCACTTCAACGACGGCGACGAAAACGCGCGCGTGCTCGGTCCGCAGATCGCGGAGCAAGCGTGGGAAAAGGCGCAGAAGCTGTTTGCCGGAAAGGCTCGATAGGTTTTACATCCGTGCGGATCCAACCGCACCGGATGGGGCAGGGCAGGCTACCGGATTTGCAATGCAGCTTGCGCGCCCACTCGTCAATCGCGGCGCTTAGCTGAAAAAAAACCGGAGCTTTGCAATTCTTGGCAGCGCGCGGCGTCGAAATCAGTGACAGCCCACGCCAAAAGGAGCCGCCATGCCGCAAAAACACCAAGACCCGAAAGCCGTTCGACCGCCGCAGGAGCAAGCCGAGCCGGGCTCGGAAGCGCAAATGAAACCGCGCCCGCGCATCATTCGCGACAACTACCAGGGCAGCGCCAAACTCAAGGATAAGGTCGCGCTGATCACCGGCGGCGATAGCGGCATCGGCCGCGGCGTCGCCGTCCACTTCGCGCGCGAAGGCGCCGATGTCGCGATCATGCATTTGAGCGAGGAACGAGAGGATGCGAACGAGACCAGGCTGCTTGTCGAACAGGAAGGACGCCGCTGTCTGACGATGGTCGGCGACATCGGCGACGAGCAAACCGCGCAGCGCGCTGTCGAACAAACGATGCGGCAACTCGGCAGGCTCGACATCCTCATCAACAACGCCGCCGAACAGCATCCGCAGAAAAGCATAGAAGACCTCAGCGCCGCGCAACTCGAGCGCACGTTCCGCACCAACGTGTTCGGCATGTTCTTCATGACCAAAGCGGCGATGCCGCATCTGAAAAAAGGCAGCGCCATCATCAATACGACTTCGGTTACCGCCTATCGCGGCAGCGCAAACCTCCTCGACTACGCAGCGACCAAAGGCGCCATCGTTGCCTTCACGCGCTCCCTCGCGCATGCTGTGATCGAGCAGGGCATTCGTGTCAACGCCGTCGCCCCAGGCCCGGTCTGGACGCCGCTGATTTCTTCAACTTTTCCGGCCGAAAAAGTCGCGACGTTCGGAACGGATTCGCCGATGGGCCGCGCCGGCGAGCCCGAAGACATCGCGCCGTGCTACGTCTTCCTGGCCTGCGCTGATTCGTTGTACATCACGGGGCAGGTGTTGCATCCGAACGGTGGGGAGATCGTGAATGGCTGAGGCTTGCGGATACCGGGGACGACGGAATGGCCGCTTGCGATCTCCGTGCCTCGTCGCACCATGAATTTTGCCTGACCCGCTAACAGAAATGCCGCCGCAGATACGGCGCCGTGCGGCTGCCTTTCGCTTCGCACGCCTCGCGGGGCGGACCGCAGGCGACGATGCGGCCGCCTTCTTCGCCCGCGCCCGGGCCCATGTCGATGACCCAGTCGGCCGCGGCGACGACGCGCAATTCGTGCTCGACGACGATTACCGTGTTGCCCACATCCACCAGGCCCTGCAACTGCGCCATCAGCTTGTCGACATCGGCCGGGTGCAAGCCGCTGGTCGGCTCGTCGAGCACGTAAAGGGCGTCGCCGCGCTGCGCGCGCTGCAACTCCGTCGCGAGCTTGATGCGCTGCGCTTCGCCGCCGGAGAGTTCAGTCGCCGGCTGGCCGAGCCGCAGATAGCCCAAACCGATGTTCTGCAATAAGGTCAGGGGCTTCTGCACGCCCGGCTCCTCATCGAAAAACGCGGCTGCGTCATCGACCGTCATGCGCAAGACCTCGGCGATGTTTTTCTCGCGCCACGTCACTTTCAGCGTCGCCTCGTTGTAACGCGCGCCGTGGCACGTCGGGCACGGCGCATAGACGCTCGGCATGAATAGCAATTCGACGCTGACGAAACCCTCGCCTTCGCACGTCTCGCAACGGCCCTTGGCGACGTTGAACGAAAAGCGGCCGGCGTCGTAGCGTTTGGCGCGCGCCATTTTGGTCGAGGCGAACCGCTTCCGCACCTGATCGAAGAGGCCGGTGTAGGTCGCGAGGTTGGAGCGCGGCGTGCGGCCGATCGGTTTCTGATCGACGCGCACGATGCGCTTGATGCGCTCGATGCCGGATGAGATGCGACCGGCGGTCGCGGAGGTGACGGTCGGTTCGAACTCGTCATTCTCCTCGTCGCTAGCCGCGGGTTCGTGTCCGAAATACTCACAGACGAGTTCGACCAGCGTCTGGCTTACGAGACTCGATTTGCCCGAACCGGACACGCCCGTCACAACCGTGAACACACTGAGCGGAAAACGCGCGTCGAGTTTTTTCAGGTTGTTGCGCGTGATGCCGCGCAATTCCAGCCAGCCTTGTGGCGCGCGAGGTTGTCCGCGATCCGGCGCGGCCGGCGCGAACAGATAGCGCGCCGTCCACGACGCTTCGACATTTTTCAGACCCTCGGGCGGCCCGCTGTAAAGCAGATGGCCGCCGTGTTCGCCGGCGTCGGGTCCGACATCCACCAGCCAGTCGGCGCGCCGCATCATGTCGAGATCGTGTTCGACGACGAACAGAGAATTTCCCGAACGCTTCAGTTGATCGAGAGCGGCGATCAGCGCTTCGCCGTCGGCCGGATGCAGGCCGGCGGTCGGTTCGTCGAGCACGTAGACGACGCCGAACAGGTTCGAGCGAATTTGCGTGGCGAGCCGCAAGCGCTGCAATTCGCCCGGCGACAAGGTAGGCGTGACGCGGTCGAGCGACAGATAGCCGAGCCCGAGTTCCCGCAATGTAGCAAGGCGCACCACCAGATCGTGCGCGATGCGCTGCGCGGCGATGCGTTTTTCTTCCGACAGATTGGGCGTGCGCCGCACGTCGCCCGCCGCCTGATGCGCCGACCCGCCGGCCGCGACGCGCCGTGCGATTTCCTTTTCGGCGGCGCCGCGGCTCCTGGTCGCGCGGTCGCGCGGGCCTGCGGCGTCGAAGCGCCCCTGGGCGGCGGGCGCGAGCACTTCGGCCATACGGTTCAGGCTCAATTGCGCGAGCGTTCCGATGTCGAATCCGGCGAAGGTCACCGACAGCGCTTCGCGTTTCAAACGCCTGCCATCGCACACCGGGCAAATGCTGCCGACCATGAAGCGCGATACGCGCTTTTTCATCAACGCGCTCTGCGTCGTGGCGAAGGTGTGCAGCACGTAGTTGCGCGCGCCGGTAAACGTGCCCTGATAGCTCGGTTCGAGCTTGCGGCGCAGCGCGGCGCGCGTCTCGGCTGGCGTGAAGCCGGCATAGACCGGCACGGTGGGTTGCTCGTCGGTGAACAGAATCCAGTCGCGGTCTTTTTTCGGCAGGTCGCGCCACGGCGTATCCACGTCATAACCGAGCGTCACGAGAATGTCGCGCAGATTCTGCCCGTACCAGGCCGGCGGCCACGCGGCGATAGCGCGTTCGCGGATCGTCAATGAATCGTCCGGCACCATCGACTTCTCGGTAACCTCGTATACGCGGCCCAAGCCGTGGCAGTTCGGGCACGCGCCCTGCGCCGTATTCGGCGAAAAGTCCTCCGCGTAGAGCATCGGCTGGTCGGCCGGGTAACTTCCGGCGCGCGAATACAGCATCCGCACCAGGCTCGACAAGGTCGTCAAGCTGCCGACCGACGAGCGCGTGCTCGGCGTGCCGCGCTGCTGCTGCAGGGCGACCGCCGGCGGCAAGCCTTCGATCGAATCGAAATCCGGAACGCCGACCTGGTCGATCAATCGCCGCGCGTACGGCGCGACCGATTCGAAGTAGCGGCGCTGCGCTTCGGCATACAAAGTGCCGAAGGCCAGCGACGATTTCCCCGAACCCGATATGCCGGTAAACACGACGAGCGCATCGCGCGGAATATCGACGTCGATGTTCTTCAGGTTATGTTCGCGCGCGCCGCGAACGCGGACGAAACGGCTTGCGGCGCTTTGTTCGGGAGATGTTTTCAGGATATTTGCCGTGCTTGTTTCCCTTTACGCCAGACGCAAGAGCCGGATCGTTTCTATCGTGGCAAACGACCTTTCGCGTGCAACATCTCGACTTCCCAAAGGCTAATTGCGGAGATACTAACCAGACCAAAAGCGGTGAGCCCGCTGATCGACTCGCGCTCCTCACTCGACAGAGGTTGTGCATGAGCAGCCGGTCTTCGGAGTCTTAGCG
>JACDAM010000154.1 GCA_013695435.1 Burkholderiales bacterium
AACCTTCCTGAGTTACGTCCGCTCCACGCATCGCGCTCTCCGTCTCGATTCTGTACGACTCACTACTCAACGTATTACCCTTCGGCTCCGTGGACTGGGTCGGGGGATAAGTTCAACGAACTGTTAGGGAAAAAATGGATAAGGACGGCAGCTACCTCATTGCGTTGATCGGTTTGCCAAACCACGATATGACTCTGATCAAGAGTTTATCCAAGCTTTCCACCGCACGACCGCGCCGCTACCGCGTGGCCGACGTCACCGAACGAAATCGAGCCGATATCATCATGGTCAATGCGGACGATCCGTTCGCGGTGATGGAAGCCAAGAATATGGCGAAAGGCAACAATGCCGCGCAGGTGTACGTGGTCAAGCAGGACAAGGGGCAGTCGTTCGCACCGAAACTGGTTCAGCCTATCAACGCGAGACATTTTTTCGACGCAGTCGACAACCTGCCGGTCTAGCGGCCCTTGCACACTCGCCGATCCCACATTACCGATTGACTTTCACCTACGGCCGGCGTACGTTTATCTCCGCGCCGATTTGATACAGCTTGCGGGCGCCACCGGCTGGAAGACAATCTCGACCATAGCCGGATGTGAAATAAATTCGGCTAAAGCGTGGGCAACCCGTTTTGGCGCAAGCTGAACGGGTTTTTTCATGTCCGCTGTTCCTTGGCATGGATGACCCGCCGCGCAATCCGTGAGGGCACCATGTCTGACGATTTCGAACTCGCAACTTTGGCGGTCCGCGCCGGCACCCATCGCAGTCAATTCAACGAACATTCCGAGGCGCTGTATCTGACCTCGAGCTTCGTGTTCGACAATGCCGCACAAGCCGCGGCGCGCTTTCGCGGCGACGAGCCAGGCAATGTCTATTCGCGCTTTACCAACCCGACCGTAACGGCGTTTCAGGAGCGGCTCGCGGCGATGGAAGGCGCCGAGTGCTGCATTGCGACCGCTTCCGGCATGTCGGCGATCGTTGCCTGCGTGATGGGGCTCTTGAAAAGCGGCGATCATCTGATCGCATCGCACAGCATCTTCGGCGCGACGGTGCAACTCTTCGGCAATATATTCAGGAAATTCGGCGTCGATACGACTTTCGTTCCGGCGACCGATGTTGCGCAATGGCGCGCGGCGGTGCAGCCGAATACGAAACTGCTGTTCGTCGAAACGCCGTCGAATCCGCTGACGGAGATTTCGGACATTGCCGCGTTGAGCGAAGTCTCCCGAAAAGCCGGCGCGTGGCTGGTCGTCGATAACTGTTTTTGCACGCCGGCGTTGCAGAAACCGCTCGAACTCGGCGCCGATATCATCATTCATTCGGCGACCAAATATCTCGACGGCCAGGGCCGTGTGCTGGCCGGCGCAGTGCTCGGCAAACGGGATCTGATGATGGACGGCGTATTCGGCTTCCTGCGCACGGCGGGGCCGAGCCTGAGCCCGTTCAACGCCTGGGTTTGTCTGAAAGGACTGGAGACGCTGAATATCCGCATGGCCGCGCATTGTGCGGCCGCCTATGAACTTGCCACCTGGCTGGAAGCGCAGCCGACAATCGAACGCGTTTATTACCCTGGGCTGCCCTCGCATCCGCAATGCGAACTTGCGCGCAGACAACAGAAATCCGGTGGCGGCATCGTCGCCTTCGACGTGGGCGGCGGCCGCGCCGCGGCATGGAAAGTCGTCGATTCGACGAGCATGATTTCGATCACCGCCAATCTCGGCGATACCAAGACAACGATTACCCATCCCGCGTCCACCACGCACGGCCGCATTTCGCCAGAAGCACGCGCTGCTGCAGGCATCGGCGAGGGCTTGCTGCGCGTCGCCGTCGGGCTCGAAGCAATCGCCGATATCAAAGCCGATCTGGAACGGGGATTGAGCGCGATTTAGGCAGATTGGGCCGGAATAACAGCGCTGGGGACTTATCCGGAATCCCTTATCAGCACTTCGGCGCAGCCGCTTTCGTCGCAATGCAGGTAAGCGCCGCTGTCGTACCAATCCCGCAACACCCAGCGCTCGCAGCGCCGGCCGTCGATCTCATGCACATGGCGCGCCGGTCTATGGGTGTGGCCATGGATCAAACGCGGATAACCGCTTTCGCGCAGCAGGGTTGCGACGGCGGACGGCGTGACATCCATGATGCCGGCCGCCTTTTCGAGCTTCTTCCGCGTGCTGCGTTCTCGCAGTCCTGCGATTTCGGCTTTGCGCTCGGCGAGCGGTCGCGCGAGAAAGGCCTGCTGCCATGCGGGGTCGCGCACTTTGCCGCGAAAGTTTTGATAGTCGCGATCGGCGGTGCACAGAAGATCGCCGTGGGTCAGCAGAGTCGGCACGTTAGCGACGCCGACGATGACCGGATCGGGCAGGAGCGTGGCGCCGCAAGCATCGGCGAATTGGCGGCCGATCAGGAAATCGCGGTTGCCGTGCATCAGGTACAGCGCAACACCCTGCTCGCTCAAGCCGTGCAATGCCGCAACGATGCCGGCATGGAATGGATCGGCCAGATCGTCATCGCCGGCCCAGTATTCGAACAGGTCGCCGAGCACGTACAGAGCATCCGCATGCGGCGCGGTGTCGTTCAAAAAATCAAAGAAGATGCGATTGATGCGCGGCCGGCTCGCGCACAGATGCAAGTCCGAAACGAACAGCGTCGGTTTCACGCGAAACGCCAGCGCAGACTTCGGCTACTCCGTCAGCATTCCTCGGCGCGCTCGATGACGACGTCCTGCTGTGGCACGTCCTGATGGCCACCGCTCGTCCCTGTTTTGACTTTTTTGATCTTGTCGACGACATCCTGGCCTTCAACAACTTTTCCGAACACGCAATAGCCGTAGCCCTGCTGCGAGGCCGAGGTGAAATTCAGGAAACTGTTGTTGGCCACGTTGATAAAGAACTGGCTGCTTGCGGAATGTGGAGCGGGCGTGCGCGCCATGGCCACCGTGTAAGTATCATTCTTCAGGCCGTTGGCGGCTTCATTCTTTATTTCGGCGCGCGCGTTTTTTTGCCGCATCCCCACCTCGAACCCGCCGCCTTGAATCATGAATCCCTCGATGACGCGATGGAACACGGTATCGTTGTAAAAGCCGTCGCGCACATACTGCAAAAAATTTTCAACCGTGGCGGGCGCTTTCCCGGCGTCGAGCTCAAGCGTGATGACACCCAGGCTGGTGTGAAGTTTAACCATGCTTTGTCCTTCTTATTTCGTTGGAGACGACCGTGTTACTTTCGGTTCGATGATAGAGATTCCTTTGATGACAACCGCCTCTTTCGGAGAATCGCTCGAAAACATCGCGTTGGCGCCGGTCGGCTGCGCGCCGATTCTGACCACCTTATCGAGGCCTTCGGTGACCTTGCCGAACACCGTGTAGCCGTATTCATTGGGTGTCAGCCCTTTGAAATCCAGAAAGCGGTTGTCGTTGAGGTTGATATAGAACTGCGCGGTTGCCGAATCGGGGTCCGCGGTGCGCGCCATCGCTATCGTGCCGAGCTGGTTTTTCAGGCCGTTATTCGCTTCGCTGTTGATCTTCGCGCGCGTCTTCTTCTCCTTCAGATCCTTGCTGATGCCGCCCCCCTGAACCATGAAGCCCTGGATCACTCGGTGGAATATAGTGTCTTCGTAAAATCCTTCGCGCACGTACTGCAAAAAATTCTCAACCGTCTTCGGCGCCTTTTCCGGATACAGCTCGACCGTGAAGTCGCCCTGGGTCGTCTCGATTTTTACCTGCGGATTGGCGGCTTGAACTATGCCTGTCACGGACATGAAAACAACGAGGAAGCGAAGAATATTGACGATCATGGTTTACCTTTCGAAAGTGGTTGTGGCTGGGCGCCGGGTTCCGGCAACAGACGCCGCAGCGCTTCGAGCTTGTCTGCTAGCGCCGGGTTTTTGTCTGCCAATTCGAGCGCCCGGGCATAAGAGCGCGCCGCCATTTTCGCGTGGACATCGCCGAGATTCTCGTGAGCGATCGCGTAGTTCGGCCGGTTGTCCAGTGCGCGTTCGAGTTGCTCGCGCGCCTTGTCGTATTCGCCGCGCGACGCATACAGGACAGCGAGATTGTTGTGAGGTTCCGGCAGCTCGGGATAGTCTTCGATCAGCGCGGAGAACACGGCAATGGCTTCATCGCTTTTTTGTTGCCCGGTCAGAACGACGCCTTTCAAAAAACGCGCTCGCGCATCTTTCGGATGTGCGGTGAGATAAGCTTCGATCTGCGCCAGCGCCTCGGGCAATTTACCTTGCTGTAAAAGCCGCCCGCTGTTGTCGAATTCATCCGCCGATGCCGGCAGGCTCAATACGATTGACAGGGTGACAAGAGCGATGCGCGAGGCCAGAAAAGTCGAGGTCATATGCTATAATTTTCGCGCACTTATCCGCCTGCTCATCTGCTTGCTCATCTACTTGTTATCCACTTGTTTACCATCCCCGCGCGTGCCTGATTTTACCAACAAGCGCGGCCGCTTCCCAGTCAACAATACCGGGGTTCGCCTTTCGATAAATCGATGCTGAACGTTTACAACACGCTGACGCGCAGCAAACAGAGCTTCGTCCCGATCAAGCCCGGCAAAGTCGGAATGTACGTTTGCGGGATGACGGTCTACGACTACTGCCACCTTGGACACGCGCGCGTGATGGTGGTTTTCGACATGGTCAAGAGCTGGCTTGCCGTCAGCGGCCTCGACGTGACTTACGTCCGCAACATTACCGATATCGACGACAAAATCATCAAGCGCGCAGCCGAAAACAAGGAAAGCATCGGTACGCTGACCGGGCGCTTTATCGCGGCGATGCATGAAGATGCCGCGCTGCTCGGCATTGCCGAACCGTCTTTCGAACCGCGCGCCACCGGCCACATTCCGGATATGATCGACATCATCAAGGCGCTGATCGATAGAGGCATTGCCTACGCGGCTCTGAATGGCGATGTGTATTACGCGGTCCATCAGTTTCCCGGCTACGGCAAATTATCGGGCAAATCTCTCGACGAACTGCGCGCCGGTGAGCGCGTTGAAGTCGATCCGGGCAAGCGCGACGCGCTCGACTTCGTGCTCTGGAAGGCGGCCAAGCCCGATGAGCCGTCCTGGGAAGCGCCGTGGGGCAAAGGGCGTCCCGGCTGGCATATCGAATGTTCGGCCATGAGCGAGCATTTGCTCGGCGCACATTTCGATATTCATGGCGGCGGCCAGGATCTGCAGTTTCCGCATCACGAAAACGAGATTGCGCAGTCGGAGGGTGCGCACGGCCATACTTTCGTCAATTACTGGATGCACAACGGCTTCGTACGCGTCGATAATGAAAAGATGTCGAAATCGCTCGGCAACTTTTTCACGGTGCGTGAAATCCTGAAGAAGTATGACGCCGAAGTCGTGCGCTTTTTTATCCTGCGCGCGCACTACCGCAGCCCGCTGAATTATTCGGACCAGCATCTGGACGATGCGAAACAGGCGCTGACGCGGCTTTACACCGCGCTGCGCGGAATCGATCCCGATTTGATGCAGATCGATTGGCAGGAGCCGCGCGCGGCTCGATTCAAGCTGGCGATGGACGATGATTTCAACACGCCGGAAGCGCTCGCCGTCTTGTTCGAACTCGCCAATGAAGTGAACAGGGCGAGATCGGCGCTGGATGCGCGCCTGTTGAAGTCGATCGCTTCAACTCTTGGTTTGTTGAGGCGCGATTCAGAGCAGTATCTGAAGGCAGAGCCGGGGATATCGCAAACTGCCGATGTTGCGGCTGACGCTTCCGGCATTGCATTTTCCGCGCAGATGATCGATCGGCGGATTGCCGAGCGAAGTGCGGCTCGCAAGGCGAAAGACTTTGCCGAATCCGATCGCATTCGCGATGAGCTGCAGGATGCTGGCATCCTGCTGGAAGATACGGCGGAAGGAACGATCTGGCGCCGCGCCTGACCGATCGCGCTTTTCGACACGACAATCGAACACTAGCCCTTTATCACGTCATCCGTTATTACTCGGCAAAGAACTCCTTGACCTTGTCCATCCAGGAGCGCGCGCGCGGATTGTGCGAGGCGTCTTTCTGATTCAAGGTTTCCAGTTCCTGCAGCAGTTCGCGTTGACGCGCGGTCAGGTTGACCGGTGTTTCGACCATCAGATGGCATAACAGATCGCCCGGCGTGTTGCTGCGTACGCCCTTGATTCCCTTGTTGCGCAGCCTGAACACCTTGCCGCTTTGCGTTTCCGCCGGAATCTTGATTTTGGCGTAGCCGTCCAGAGTCGGAATCTCGATTTCGCCACCCAGCGCCGCCGCTGAGAAACTGATCGGCATTTCGCAGTGCAAATCGTTGTGGTCGCGCGTGAAAACGGGATGCGGGCGAATATGAATGACGACATACAGATCGCCCGCCGGGCCCGCGTGCGATCCGGCTTCGCCTTCCCCGGACAAACGGATGCGGTCGCCTTCGTCCACCCCGGCCGGAATCTTGACCGACAGGGTTTTCTGCTTCTTGACCCGGCCGGCGCCACTGCAGGTCGCACACGGAGTCGATACGAATTTGCCGGTCCCGTGGCATTTCGGACAGCTTTGCTGAATCGAAAAAAAACCCTGTTGCATCCGCACCTGGCCGTTGCCGCCGCACGTCGGGCAGCTCGTTGCTTGGGTACCCGCCTTGGCGCCCGAACCTTTGCAGGCCCCGCATTCTTCGAGGGTAGGCACACGGATTTTGGTTTCGGTGCCGCGCGCCGCTTCTTCGAGGGAAACTTCGAGGTTGTAGCGCAGATCGGCGCCCCGGTGAGAGCTCGACCGGCCGCCGCGCGCGCCGCCGAAAATGTCGCCGAAAATGTCGCCGAAGGCATCGGCAAAGCCGCCGCTGAAGCCCTGCGCAGCGTTCGCGTCGATGCCGGCGTGACCATACTGATCGTAGGCCTGACGCTTGGAAGGTTCAGTCAGAACTTCGTAGGCTTCCTTGGCTTCCTTGAATTGCGCTTCGGACTTCGGGTTGTCCGGATTGCGATCTGGATGATGCTTCATGGCGAGCTTGCGATAGGCCTTTTTCAGATCGTCCTCGGACGCATCGCGGTTCACGCCCAGCACTTCGTAATAGTCTTTCTTCGCCATGTACAGAGTTTTCCCAAATGCGAGTGGCCGGATCAGGTCGCGATGCCGCTCCCTGATCCGGCCAGTTAAGCCAATCGCCGCCTTGGAGGCGAGGTTACCGCCCCTTAAGCTTTTTTCTCTTTCACTTCCTCGAATTCGGCGTCAACGACATCGCCGTCATCGTGTTTCCTGTCCGCCCCGGCACGCTGCTCGCCGCTGTCCTGCGGCGCGTCCTGCGGTTTCTGTTGCTCGGCGTACATCTGCTCGGCAAGTTTGTGCGAAGCGGCGGCCAATGCTTCGGTTTTGGATTCGATCGCATCCTTGTCACCGCTCTTCAACGCTTCTTCGGCGTCCTTCAGCGCTTCCTCAATTTTTGCCTTGTCGTCGGTTGAAACCTTGTCGCCGTGTTCTTTCAGCGATTTCTTGACCGAATGCACCATCGCATCGCAGCTGTTGCGCGCCTGCACCAACTCGAGCGCCTTGCGGTCTTCCTCGGCATTGGCTTCGGCGTCCTTGACCATGCGCTGGATTTCATCTTCCTTCAAGCCGGAATTGGCCTTGATGGTGATCTTGTTTTCCTTGTTGGTCGCCTTATCCTTGGCCGAAACGTGCAATATGCCATTTGCATCGATGTCGAAAGTGACTTCGATTTGCGGCAGACCGCGCGGCGCGCCCGGAATGTCGGTCAGGTTGAACTGACCCAGACTCTTGTTGCCGCTGGCGATTTCGCGCTCGCCCTGCAGCACGTGTATCGTCACCGCGGTCTGGTTGTCCTCGGCCGTCGAAAACGTCTGGTTCGCCTTGGTCGGGATCGTCGTGTTCTTGTTGATCAGCTTGGTCATCACGCCGCCCAGCGTTTCGATGCCGAGCGACAGCGGCGTCACGTCGAGCAGTAGCACATCCTTGACGTCGCCGCGCAGCACGCCGCCCTGGATCGCAGCACCGACCGCGACCGCTTCGTCCGGATTCACATCCTTGCGCGGCTCGCGGCCGAAGATCTCCTTGACCTTCTCCTGCACCTTGGGCATGCGCGTCTGGCCGCCGACCAGAATTACGTCCTCGATGTCGGTAATCTTCACGCCGGCATCCTTGATCGCCATCTTGCACGGCGCAATCGTACGCTCGATCAATTCCTCGACCAGGCTTTCGAACTTGGCGCGCGTGACCTTGACGGCCAGGTGTTTCGGTCCGTTGGCGTCGGCCGTGATGTAGGGCAGATTGACCTCGGTCTGCGTCGACGACGACAGCTCGATCTTGGCTTTCTCGGCGGCTTCTTTCAAACGTTGCAGCGCGAGCACGTCGTTGCGCAGATCGACGCCCGAATCCTTCTTGAATTCGTCCGCCAGGTATTCGATCAAACGCTGGTCGAAGTCCTCGCCGCCGAGAAAGGTATCGCCGTTGGTCGACAGCACCTCGAACTGATGCTCGCCTTCGATTTCGGCGATTTCGATGATCGAAATGTCGAACGTGCCGCCGCCGAGATCGTATACCGCGATTTTGCGGTCGCCTTCTCTCTTGTCCATGCCAAAAGCGAGCGCGGCCGCCGTCGGCTCGTTGATGATGCGTTTGACGTCGAGCCCGGCGATGCGGCCGGCGTCTTTCGTCGCCTGGCGCTGCGAATCGTTGAAATAGGCCGGCACCGTAATGACCGCTTCGGTGACCGGCTCGCCCAGGTAATCCTCGGCGGTTTTCTTCATCTTCAGCAGCACTTGCGCCGAGATTTCGGGCGGCGCGATTTTCTTGCCGCGCACCTCGACCCAGGCGTCGTTATTGTCTGCCTTGACGATCTTGTACGGCATGAGGTCGATGTCTTTCTGCACTTCTTTTTCGCCAAAGCGCCGACCGATCAAGCGCTTGACCGCGTACAACGTGTGCTTCGGATTGGTCACCGCCTGCCGTTTGGCGGGCGCGCCGACCAGCACTTCGCCGTTTTCCGGATAAGCGACGATCGAGGGCGTGGTGCGCGCGCCCTCGGAATTTTCGATGACTTTCGGCGTGCCGCCTTCCATGACGGCGACGCATGAATTGGTGGTGCCCAGATCGATGCCGATGATTTTTGCCATGTCTGAAACCCTTGAATGGATGCTTTGATGAATGTGCCTGGCTCTTATATGAGGCTTGCCCGGCCGTTTTCAAGCCTGTTTGCGGCGCTATTTTGCGACCATCACGAGCGCCGGGCGTATCACCCTGTCGTTCAACTGATAGCCTTTCTGCATGACTTGCACGACAGTATTCGGCGGCGCATCGAATTCGACCATGGTCATCGCCTGATGCTTGTGCGGATCGAACGGTTCGCCGACCGGATTGATTTCGCTGATATTGAATTTGTCGAATACTGCTTTCAACTGGCGCAAGGTCAGCTCGACGCCGTTCTTCAGGCTTTCGAGATTCGTGCTTTCGATGTTCAGCGCCGCTTCCAGCGCATCCTTGACGGCGAGAATTTCGGTCGAAAAATTATCGATCGCGTATTTATGCGCGTTCGCCACATCGGCCTGCATGCGCCGGCGCATGTTTTCGGTGTCGGCGCGCGCGCGCAGCCAGTTCTCGCGGTGCTCTTCGGCGGCGCGCTCGGCTTGCTGTACACGCTGTCCAAGTTCGGCCAGCGCTGCCTCGTCGTAAAAAGGGGCAGGCGCAACAGTTTGGGTTTCCTCCAGCAGCACTTCCGGTTGCTCACCTCTGAGTTCATTTTGTTTTTCATCATGCATGCGGAAATCCTCCAGGACAGATTCGCAACATATTGGGCGCTTATTTCGGACTTCAAGGGGCGGTCAGTAACCGTCAGGCTTGTATTTCGACTCACTTGAACAACGCCGGTTTGCTCGACACTCTGCGTAGGCGCATGCAGACCAGGCTGGACGCCGCGCCACGAAAACGCGCTCCCAGGGCAGGAGTTTATCGCCGCGGAACGCGTTGGGCTCCGGTTATTTCGCAGCGCTTTGCGCAGGCTACAAACAACAAAGGCAGCTGTGGCTGCCTTTGTTGTTCTGAGCCGATCCAGGCTCAACCGTTAAAGCGCTCTGAACGAACCGCCTCCCGTCCTTTCGCTGGGTACTACCGATCACGCACGGCTGTGGCGAGCCGACGAACTGGCGCTGGCAGCTCAGTTCGCTCTGTCATCGAGCGGCGTTTAGCCCCCAAGCTTGACATCAGTGCGAATGCGCGTGGGGCTGTTGCGCCGGGTCCTGGCGCAACAGCCGCTTGACCGCCGCGTCGTGCTCGAGATCGCCGAGGTCGGCTGCATCTATCGTGCGAAAGTCGCTCAGAGGCAAATGCGAAGACAGTCGCCATTCGGCCGCCGGCGTTGATCGCGTTTCGACCAGCCGCAGGGTGAAAGTACCCTGCGGCCCGCTGCGTTTGACGAGCGCCGGGACGTTTTTTTCCGGCAGCCACCGGATTTCGATATCTTCGCCATTCGCTTTGCCGCGGAATAGAGTCGCCGCGGTGTCTTTGCCGTCGTCATCGGCGACGGGTTGCAATTGCCGCAGAGCTGCCGGCGCGACCACTGAGCCGAGCGTTTCCCAATCCGGCGTAATGCCCCGTGCAGCGAGTTCGGCGGCCGTATATTCGATGACGATGCTGTCGTCGCGGAACACGCGCCGCAGCGAAATTCGACCGCCAGGCGAACGCTGCCAGATTTCGCCCCTCCCGGCGCTTGATGTTTCGATACGCGCGTCATTGCGCGCGATATACCAGGCGCCTCGCTGCACGGTTTGCCCGTCGCGATCGGTGAAGCTGGTTTCGTATTTGGCGGCGAGTGGATCGGAGGCGCTGTGTATTTCCGCCCGGCTTGGCAAAAAAGTCAGCAATCCCGCGGCGAACGTTAATGAAATGAGGAAAGTACGCATTTTCGATTCCTTGTTACCAATAAAGCAGCGGCGCTATGACAGCGCCGCTGGCCAGGGCTACTGAAGCAATCGTTCTAATTTCAGAAGCCGAACGCTTCCTTCATCACGTGGTAAATGAAGTGCTGTTCCATGACGCCATGCACGAGATGCGCTTTCGGCCCGATCGCATAGATCGCGACATCCTCCCCGGAATGCGTCTCCGAACCCAACGGAACCGTGGCTTCAGGCATGAACGCGGGCGTCGTCGTATCGACGTTGGTCAAATCGGGCCGGGCGGCGCCGTTGGTGAAGGTCTTGGGATTATGCGGAAACGTCTTGATGCCGGCAGGCTGCGCATCGGACGCTCCGGTATAGCCGGGGCCGTTCGCGTAGCTTAACGTCGTGTACGGCAAGCCGAGCAAATCCTGCGCAAGTTCGGTCGGCTCGCCATCCTTGTTCGGCACTTCGGCGACCTTCCCCAGAATCGGATTGCCGCGATGCGGGTAGCCTGCGATCGTGAACACGTGGCTATGATCGGCCGTAATGATGATCAAGGTCTCTTTCGGATCGGTCATCTCGTAGGCTTTTTTGATCGCCTTGGCGAATTCGATGGTGTCGGTCAGCGCGCGATACGGGTTGCCAGCGTGGTGCGCGTGATCGATGCGGCCGGATTCGACGTGCAAATAAAAGCCCTTGTGATTTTTCGCCAGCAGATCGATCGCTTTTTCAGTCATTTCGGTCAACGACGGTTCACCGCCGACGTCCTTCGCGCGGTCGGCTTCAAATTGCATGTGCGAACGCTCGAACAAGCCGAGCAGGTAGTCGGTGTTCGCGGGTGTCGCCGCGTCGAACTGACTCTTGTTCCAGACGTAAGCGGCTTTTTTACCGCGCGACGAAACCCATTCGGCGGTCAGATCACGGCCGTCTTTGCGGCGGCCGGTGGCGGTCGGATCTTCCGGATCGGCCAGCTTGTCGCTGATGAAGTAGGGCCGGCCGCCGCCGAGCGCGACTTTCAGGCTGCGTTTGACGTGGTCCGATACTTCGATCATCTGCCGCGCGATGTCCTTGACGCCGCACGCGCCCGGCGCGAGCTTCGCGGTTTTTTCATGGCTGCGGATTTCGGCATCACTTTCCCAGTCGCGCACCGCGGTATGCGCATAGTTGGCGGCCGGGGTCGCGTGCGTGATGCGCGCAGTCGAGACCACGCCGGTATCCTTGCCCTGATATGCGGCTTGTTCGAGGATGGTCGCAAGTGACTTGCTCGCGATCGTTTGCGCATCGCATTCGAGGCGGCTGGTCGTGTGGTCGACGGCGAGCATGCCTTCGCGCGCCTTGTAGCCTGTCACCATTGCGGTCATGGTCGGCGCTGAATCCGGCGTCTGTTGATCCCACGAATAGGTTTTGGAAAGCGCCAGGAACGGAAGTTTTTCGAAAAACAACTGGTTTTCCTCACCGGGCTTGCCATTCATCTGCCCTTCGAGGATGCGCGCGGCGGACGCGGTCGAGACGCCCAGACCGTCGCCGACAAACAGGATCACGTTCTTCGCGTGGCGGTTGATGCGGCGCGTATCGTGCCGGGCGTCTTCAATAAACTGCTGGCCGCTTTGGAACCAATCCTGCACGGATTCCGGCCCTTTAACGACCGGGGCCGCCGATTGCTGGGCCAGGCTGACGGGCGTCAGAACCGCGCTGGCGGCGATTGCCACGACGGCAATTGTGCTGCACGAAACGAATTTCATCGATAACTCCTCACCGGTTGTGTATGGATTTGCAAAGCGATTTGCGAAGGACGGGAAGCTTGCGTTAAGCGAACGTCGCCCGAAAGTCGGGTTGCTGGAGGAAGCTTACGCAGCGCATATTGCGTAACGATGACGCGTTTTCCGGTATCGATTACGTTGGGCGGCGCGCGATATCAGCTACGAACGAACGGCCCCCATTTCAGTGCGCGACGGGTCGCGAGACGCAAGCGAACCAAGGAAACGCGGAAAGAAGAACTGACAAACGGGGGGCCGAGCAGGAAAATCCTGGAGGCCGCTGATCGAGGCCTCCGGTTGGGTGAGTTTGTCGATATGAACGGAGGACGCGCCCCTATCGATGTGTTATGCGATTCCTCTTCACCTGCTCGGGGCTAGCGGCATTTCAGCGCCGCATCACCTTTTCGCTCCCAGCCGTAAAGCGCGCTGCCGACTCTGCTCGTCGCGAGCTGCCGTCTGATCGGATTCCGCGCCGACCCAGCCGCCGAGATTGTCGAGCGCAATGCCGGTCAGCGCATGCATCCAGTCGTCGCGCTCGTTCAGGCACGGGATCGCATGAAACTCACCGCCACCCGCTTCCAGAAAAATCGCCTTGCCCTCCATCGCGATTTCTTCCAGCGTTTCCAGGCAATCGGCGACGAAGCCTGGGCAGACGACATCGACGCGGCCGGTTTTTTGCCGGCCCAGTTCGGTCAGCAGGCCGGCGGTATAGGGCTGCAGCCATTCGCTGCGGCCGAAGCGCGATTGAAAGCAGACCTGATAACGGCTTGCCTCGAGGCCCAGCGCTTCGGCCAGCAGGCGGCCGGTCTTCTGGCACTCGCAGTGGTAAGGATCGCCGGCTTCCAGCGTCGCCTTCGGCACGCCGTGAAAGCTCATCAGCAGCTTGTCCGGCCGGCCGTGCGTCATCCAGTAATCGCGGACGCTTTGCGCAAGCGCTGCGATGTAGCGCGGATCGTCGTGATAATGCTTAACGAGCCGCAGTTCGGGCGGATTGCGCAGTCCGGTCAGCTCCCGGAAAACGACATCGAAAACCGTGCCCACAGTGCTGGCGGCGTATTGGGGGTAGAGCGGGAGAAGCAGAATGCGCTCGCAATGCCGTTCGCGGAGGCTGGCCAGGACGGACGGGATGGACGGACTGCCGTAGCGCATCGCGTGCTCGATGATAAGCGGCGCCGCGCCTGAGGTTTTCAGGCGCTCGCCGAGATAGCCGCGCAGCATCCCGGCCTGACGCTCGGTATGCACGCGCAGCGGCGAGCCTTCAGCCATCCAGATTTGCGCGTACTTTTCCGCCGATTTTTTCGGCCGAACGTTCAGAATGACGCCATTCAGGATCAGCCACCACAGCGGTCGCCAAATCTCGATCACGCGGCGATCCGATAAAAATTCCTTCAGATACGGCCGCAACGCGCGCGCCGTCGGTGCGTCCGGAGTGCCCAGGTTAACGAGCAGAACCGCAGTCTTGGGGGCAGTACCGTGGGTCCAAGTGGATAGTGACATATTGAACCGGGGATCAGGCCCCGTAGTTGAATCGGGGATCGTGCCCCAGGCGTCAATGCGACAACGCGCTCGACAACAACTTCGCCGTCACATCGACAATCGGAATGATGCGCTCATACGCCATGCGCGTCGGGCCGATCACACCGACGGTGCCGACCACGCGGCCATCGACTTCATACGGCGCGGTCACCACGCTGCATTCGTCGAGCGGCAGCAAACCCGATTCGCCGCCGATGAAAATCTGCACGCCTTGGGCGCGGCCGCTGATATCGAGCAGTTGCAGCAGCGCTGTTTTCTGTTCGAACAGATCGAACAAATCGCGCAGGCTTTTCATGTTCGAAGACAGATCCTCTACGCGCAGCAGATTGTGCTCGCCGGACATCACGTAATCTTCACCGGTTTCCGACATGGCCTGACTGCCGGCCTCGAGCGCTGCCGTCAGAAGCTGATTCAAATCGTGGTGCAACTGCTTCAGTTCATCCTGGATCAGGTGTTTGATTTCCCCGAACGTGCGCCCGGCGTAATTCTGGTTGAACATGTTCGCCGCGCGCGTCAGTTCCGAACCGCTGTAAGTCTTGTCGGTGACGATGATGCGATTCTGCACGTCGCCGTCCGGCGCCACCACGATCAGCAATATGCGTTTGTCCGACAGGCTCAAAAATTCGATATGGCGGAATGCGGTGTTGCGTCGTTTCGGCGTCATCACCACGCCGGCGAAATGCGTGAGCCCCGATAGCAATTGCGACGCCGAACTCATCAGCTTTTGCGGCTGATCGGCCTGCAACTGGCCTTCGAGCTGGAAAATCTCGGCCCGATCCAGGGGTTTGAGGGTCAGCAGGGTATCGACGAAAAAGCGGTAGCCACGCGCGGTCGGGATGCGGCCGGCCGAAGTGTGGGGGCTCGCGATCAAGCCCATTTCTTCGAGATCGGCCATCACATTGCGTATGCTGGCCGGGCTCAGGTCGAGCCCTGACATTTTCGATAACGCGCGCGAGCCGACCGGCTGTCCTTCGGCGATGTAGCGCTCGACCAGCGTCTTCAGCAGCACCTGCGCGCGTTCATTCAACATGACGGCATTTTACACGTTCGGCGTGAGCGACGCCCTGACAGCTTTGTCTCGCAAGAACCGATATGGTTTAATCCGGGCATGAATACGACGCCGATAACCGCGCAGCAAACCGCGTCTTTTCAGACCGTTGCGCTGATCGGGAAATACAAGAGCCCGGAGATTGCGGGATCGCTCCTGCAGCTCGCCGATTTCCTGAAAGCGCGCGGCGTGAACGTGCTGCTCGACCGCCTGACTTCGGCGCACGTCGGCGCTTGCGGTTACCCGGTGCTGCTGCTCGAAGAAATCGGCAGGCGCGCCGACCTCGCGATCGTGCTGGGCGGCGACGGCACCATGCTCAACATCGCGCGCACGCTGGCGCCTTTCGAGGTGGCGCTGGTAGGCGTCAATCAGGGCCGGCTCGGTTTTCTGACCGATATTTCGATCGACACCATGTTCGAGACGATCGGCGCGATCCTCGATGGACAGTACGTCGCGGAAGACCGCATGCTGCTTGACGCCGAAGTATTCAGCGGCGATCAAAGCGTGTTCGGCGTGCTCGCGTTCAACGACGTCGTCGTCAGCAAAGGCACGAAGAGCAGCATGATCGAGTTCGAGGTTCGCATCGATGGCCGCTTTCTGTACCGGCAGCGCTCCGATGGCCTGATCATCGCCAGCCCGACCGGATCGACCGCTTACGCATTATCGGCCGGCGGCCCGGTGCTGCACCCGGGGCTGAATCTGATGGCGCTGGTGCCGATTTGCCCGCATACGTTTTCGACGCGCCCGATCGTGGTCGCCAGCGGCTCGGTGATCGAAGTGATGATGCGCGATACCGTCGATGCGCGGGCGCATTTCGACAGTCATTCCAATTTCGATTTGCGCGAGGCCGATCGCGTCGTCGTCCGCCGCTATGCGAACAGCATACGGCTGCTGCATCCGCTGGGCCACGACTACTACCATACGCTGCGTGAGAAACTGCATTGGAGCGAGACGTTGTGAGCGAACCGTGAACAAATGCGGGCAAACGGCGAAAGACGATCGGTGAACGGTAAGATCACGCTTTATTGCTGGCTTTTTGCACTTCGCCGTTCACCAGCCCTCGAATGCTGACCACACTCTCCATCCGCAACTTCATCATCGTCGAATCCGCCGAGCTCGAATTCTCTTCAGGCTTCACGGTTCTGACCGGAGAAACCGGCGCTGGCAAATCCGTGCTCATCGATGCCCTGGCATTGGCGCTCGGCGAGCGCGCCGACTCCAGCGTTGTCCGCGGCGGATGCGATCGCGCCGAAATCAGCGCCGGGTTTGAAATCGGCGAAAGCGGCGCTCTCGGACGCTGGCTCAGCGACAACGACTTGACTGGCGACGCCGGCGTTTGCCTGATGCGCCGCGCGATCGACGCGCAAGGCCGCTCGCGCGGTTTCATTAACGGGCGCGCCTGCACCCTGGCGCAAATGCGCGAAGCCGGCGAGTTGCTCGTCGATATCCACGGCCAGCACGCGCATCAATCGCTCCTGAAAGCCGCGATGCAGCGCGAACTGCTCGACACGTACGGTGGCTTGCAGGAGCGGGTTGCGACCGTCGCCGCCAGCTACCGTGAATGGCGGTCGGTGCGCGACAAGCGGATTACCGTCGATGCCGCCGCGGCGACGTTCGCGGCTCAACAGGACGAGTTGCAATGGCAGTTGCGCGAACTCGACGCTTTGCAACTCGCCGACGGTGAATGGCAGCAGATCAATATCGAATACGCGCGGCTCGCGCACGCGGCGAGTTTGCTTGAAACCGCGCAAAGCGGGATCGAGTTGTTGTCCGAGGCCGAAGGCGCGTGTCTGACGCAGCTCCACGCGTTCTCGGCGCGCGTGACCAGCCAGATCGATTACGATCCGGCGCTGCACGAGTTGCTGGGGCTGATCGAACCCGCGCGCATTCAGTTGCAGGAAGCCGTTTATTTTTTGCGTCATTATCAGGAACGGCTCGACCTCGATCCCGATCGTTACGCACGCGCCGAGCAGCGTCTCGCTGTTCTGCACGCGGCCGCGCGCAAGTTTCGCGTCCAACCCGAAGCGCTGCCCGCGTTGCTGAGCGAACTGCGCGCGCGCATTGCAGAGTTGCAGCAGACAAGCGATCGTGCGGCGCTTGTGGAGCGCGAAGCCGCGGCCGAGGCTTGTTACCGGGAAGCGGCTGCGCGATTAAGCACGGATCGCAAACGCGCTGCGCGCGAGCTTTCGCTAAAAGTCAGCGTCGCGATGGGCGAAATGGCGATGAGCGGCAGCCGATTCGAGATCGCGCTGACGCCGCTTGCCGAGGCGGCCGCATCAGGGCTTGAACGCATAGAGTTCCTGGTCGCGACACAAACCGGGGCCGAACCCTCCGCGCTGGGCAAAATTGCTTCGGGCGGAGAGCTGTCGCGCATCAGCCTGGCGATTCAGACCGTGACCAGCCAGCTCGCGCATGTACCGACACTGATTTTCGACGAAGTCGATGCCGGAATTGGCGGCCGCGTCGCCGAAATAGTCGGCCGCATGCTGCACAAGCTTGGCCGCAAGCGCCAGGCGATGTGCATCACGCACCTACCGCAAGTCGCGGCGGCCGCGGATCAGCAGTGGCAAGTGGTAAAGACCAGCGGCAGGAACGGCGCGTCGTGCCGCATCATTCTGCTCAACGAGGCCGCCCGCGCTGAGGAGATTGCGCGCATGCTGGGTGGCGTCAAAATCACCGACGCGACGCGCAGACACGCTGAGGAGATGCTTAAAAACCGAGGTTAGGGAGCAGGGGAAAGGAAAAAGCGAAGGGAATAAGGACGCCTATTCGCTGACATTGGCGCTGCCCCTCTGCCCCTGACCCGATCAGGAACCAGTCTTGTTCGGGCACTGCGGCTTGGTGCAATCGGCGTAGATGTACAGCGAGTGGTCATGAATTGCGAAGCCGCGGTCTTTCGCGATCTTGATCTGGCGGCGTTCGATTTCGCGGTCGTAAAACTCCTCGACGAGCCCGCATTGCAGGCACACGAGATGATCGTGCTCGCCGGCGTCGGTCATTTCGAACACCGACTTGCCGCTCTCGAAATGGCGGCGCACCAAAAGACCGGCCTGCTCGAATTGCGTGAGTACGCGATACACGGTGGCGAGGCCAACGTCCATGCCTTCGTTGAGCAAAAGCTTGTAAACGTCTTCAGCGCTGAGATGCCTGACCTTGCTGTTTTCGAACAGATCGAGAATGCGAAGCCGCGGCAGCGTCGCTTTCAGGCCTATGGTCTTGAGATCCTTGGCAGTGCTCATCGGGTGACCACGGCGGAATGAACGGGGGGATGGACGAAGGCTACGACCGCAACGAACGCAAACGTGCGGACTCACTCACACTGCATTGCCACAGTTGCGTTCGTCGGCATTTTCGTTTACCGCTGGGGTATCATATCGGCTTTCATCGCCTTTGCAAACCGCCCGCGCGCTCGGATGCTGGCAGTCGGTTTCAAGCGTTATCAGGCTGTTGAAAAACGTAGCGAGCGCAGCCAAGACGCGAGGCGCGAATGGCCGAGAAAGCGGAATGTATATTGGAATACATGAGCATTTTGAGGCCTTGAGCAACGAAGTATTGGCAAGCGCAGTAGTTTTTCAACAGCCTGTCAGCCGTCGCCGAGCCGCCACTTCTTCTTCGCAACCGGGATGCCTACCATGCGCATAATTATTCTCGCCTCGCTGTTGGTCGCGGCGTGCTCATCCACTCCGCTGTCGCCTCACAAGATCGACATCCAGCAGGGAAATTTCGTCAACCAGGAGATGGTTGCCAAACTGCAGCCCGGCATGACCAGGGCTCAGGTGCGCTTTGTTCTCGGCACCCCACTTGTGAACGATGCGTTCCATAGCGATCGGTGGGACTACGTTTATCGCTACCAGAAGGCGGGTGAAGTGCTCGAACAACGGCGCGTCTCGGCGGTCTTCCAGGGTGACAAGCTGGAAAAAGTCGAAGGCGACGTCGTGCCTGCGACGGGCCTCGCGCCGGAAGTGGCAGGTAGAGATGCCCGCGCAACTGCCGGCGCGAAGGCTGCTGATTCGCGCTCAATTGCCGTCGATACCGCCGCCGACACGCGTACGCGGACTCCGGTTGCGGACGCGTCGAGCAACGCCGGCAAGCCGCGCATTCCTGGAGACGTCGGCGATATTCAGTCCGCGGAATCTGCGCCAAAAGGGAAGCCGGTCGCGGTCAAGCGCCAGGCGGCGAAGGAAGAAAAAAGCATGACTGGAAAGCTCCTCGGTTTTATAGGTTTCGGTGACGACGAGGTTGAAGGCGAAGCAGCGCCGAAACCTACCGTCGAGCGGCTCAAAGGCCCGGCCGTGGCGCGCGTCCAGACCGGCGAGAAGATCAAGGCTGAAGCCGGCGGGACGCAAACCGGAGAATCAGCCGGCAGCGAGCCGAAAACCATTGCCGAGGGCATCGAAGAAGACGGGAAACTGCGCAACCGCGCAGGCAAAACAATCGGCCAGCAGTTGGAGGATAAATTCGGATTTGGGTCCGGCCTTGATAGCGACCGCCCGACCGGTCCGGATGGGCAGGCGGGCGCCAGCGGCAGCGCAGCCAAAGCCGCGAAAGGCGACGGCAAATGGCGCAACCGCGAAGGCAAAACCATTATGGAACAGGTGCGCGAGAAGTTCGGCTTCGGCGACGACGAGTCTGAAGCGGAAGCGGAAGACGTGAGCGCCGGGACGAAAAGCGCGGACAAGCCAGCCGAAGTAACGGGCAGCAAGGACACGACCGCGCGCAGCAAGGGCAGTGGCGGTTTTGAATTCCGCAATCGGGAAGGCAAGACCGTTATGGAACAGTTGCGCGAGAAGTTCAGCCTCGAAGGTCCCGACGAGGAAGCAAGAGAAGAAACTGTCCGCTCCGAGACGGTTTCAAAAAGCAGGGAGCCCGAGCTGAAAACAGGCAGCGGTACGATTTCAGCCGATAATTACAAGCCGGATTCCTCGTCCAGTTCGGGTAAATCCCTGAAGGACAAGGTGCTGGATATTTTTGGCTTCGACTGATAGCCATCGATGCGCCGGGTCATTCGCCGGATCCCCTTCGCGCCACGTCGCCTCAAGTTCAGCAAACCGTCATGCCGGTTTTGCCCGTAGGCGTTGCCGGCGCGTCTGGACGCATGGGGCGCGCCTTGATCGAAGCGATCGCCCAGATGCCCGATATGCGTTTGCAGGCGGCGCTCGATATCGCCGGAAGCCCGGGGCTCGGTCGCGACGCGGGTGAGCCGATCGGAGCATTTTGCGGCGTAGCCATCAGCGATGATGTCGAAGCTGCCTTGGGTGGCTGCGCAACGCTGATCGATTTCACCCGGCCGGAAGGCACGTTGCGGCATCTCACTGCATGCCGCGCCCGGGGAATCAGCATGGTTATCGGCACGACGGGAATGGACGCGACCCAAAAAGCACAAGTGGCCGAGGGTGCGAGCGACATCGCCATCGTGTTCGCGCCGAACATGAGCGTCGGCGTGAATCTCGTATTCAAGCTGGTCGAAATCGCCGCCGGCGTGCTCGATGACAGCTTCGATGCCGAAATCATCGAAGCCCACCATCGCCACAAAATCGACGCGCCATCGGGCACGGCTTTGCGCATGGGCGAATTGATCGCGGCAGCGCGCAAACTAAAGCTCGCCGACAGCGCGGTCTTTGAACGTCACGGTGTAACCGGTGAGCGGCCGGCATCGACGATCGGTTTTGCAACGGTACGCGGCGGCGACATGGTCGGCGATCACACCGCGCTTTTCGCCGGCGCCGGCGAGCGCGTCGAAATCACCCACAAAGCGACCAGCCGTGCGACGTTCGCCCAAGGGGCTTTACGTGCCGCGCGCTTTCTCGCGGGCAAGAAATCAGGCCTTTATGATATGCAGGACGTGTTGGGCTTGCGTTAGCGGCCGTTTAAACAGGCGCGCTCCCCGATGTTTCCAGTCGTCAGGCGCGCACCATGCGCCAGGTCATTGTGTGAACCGTTGACGCTCTACGAAGCCTGCTCTTTCATCAGCAGAATCAGCCTCGCGGATTGATGAACGGGCTGGCGTCCCGTATAATTCCTGTGGTCAAGCGGGAGAGGCTTTTAGCCTTTC
>JACDAM010000155.1 GCA_013695435.1 Burkholderiales bacterium
CCATGGGCGAGATAAAGACTGGTCGTGGTGATTGCGGCAACATCGCGCGCGACCCCAATCAGGCTCAGGCAATCGGCGCGATTCGGCGTCAGCTTCAGGGTGAAGATCGAATCGTCGAGTTCGTTATTAACACGCAGATCGGCGCCGGCCGGCGCATCCTGCGGCAGTATCAGCAAGCCATTCGATTCATCGCTCAAGCCCAGCTCTTTTGCCGAGCACAGCATGCCGGCCGATTCGATGCCGCGAACGTCAGCCCGCTCGATCGCAATTCCCGGCAGCCTGGCGCCGACCATCGCCACCGCAACCTTGATCCCGCAAGCAACATTGCCGGCGCCACAGACAATCTGCAGCGGCGCGCCCGAACCGATGTCGACGCGACAGACTTTCAGGCGATCCGCCTCAGGATGCTTTTCGACAGAAAGCACCTCGCCGATGACGACGCGATCAAAGGGCGGCGCAACCAGTTCGCGCGATTCGACTTCGAGACCGGCCATCGTCAAGGTGTCGGCGAGCTCCGCGCTACTCAAGGCCGGATTGACGAAAGTACGAAGCCAGTTTTCGGAGAATTTCATCAGGGCCTGTTTACACTCATTCCAACCATACCGCCGGGGAGAACCGGGTGCGGCGCAAGTCGCCGGCGACGCCGTTCAGTCTTTCCAAACCTGGCCTCAGGCAAATTGCTTGAGAAATCGCAAGTCGTTTTCAAAGAACAGCCGCAAATCATTCACGCCATAACGCAGCATCGCGAGGCGATCTATGCCCATGCCGAATGCAAAACCCAGATAGCGCTCGCTGTCGATTCCGACGTGCGCAAGTACATTCGGGTGGACCATGCCGCATCCGCCGACTTCCAGCCAGCCGCTGTTGCCGCACACGCGGCAGCCGTCGCCATTACAGAACACGCAGCCCATATCGGTTTCGGCCGATGGTTCGGTGAATGGAAAAAACGAAGGTCGAAAGCACACCTGCAACGCTTCGCGTTCGAAAAACCGCTGCAGAAAGTCGGTGACCACACCCTTCAGATCAGCGAAGCTGACGCGCTCATCGATCCATAATCCCTCGAACTGATGGAACATCGGTGAATGCGTCGCATCGGAATCGACGCGGTACACCTTGCCCGGCGCGATGATCTTGATCGGCGGCTTATGCTGCTGCAGGTAACGAATCTGGATCGGCGAGGTATGCGTGCGCAGCAATAGCGGTTCGGCGTCATCGATATAAAACGTGTCGTGCATGGCGCGCGCCGGATGATCTTCCGGGATGTTCAGCGCGGTGAAATTGTAATAATCGGTCTCGATTTCGGGGCCCGTCGCGACCGCGAATCCGATCGAGTGAAACAGCGCGACGATGCGTTGCAGCGTCAGCGTGATCGGATGCAGGCTGCCGACGCCCATGCCGCGTCCGGGTAGCGTCACATCGAGCGATTCAGCGGAAAGCTGCGTTTGCAGTTGCAGATCGCGGATCGTCTCGCGACGCGCCTGTAAGGCGGCCTCGACCGCCTGCTTCGCGCGATTGATGCGCTCGCCTTCGGCGGGCCGCTGCCCGGCAGGCAATTTGCCGAGACTTTTCAGCAGATCGGTCAGCGCGCCGCTTTTGCCGAGATAGCGCGCCTTCGCCTGTTCGAGATCGGCTGCGTTATCGATTGCGCCGAACTCATCTTGAGCGCGCGCGACGATGACATCGAGCGCCTGGGCAGGGCTGGTTTGATCGTCGGTTGGCATGGAGGTGATGCTGACTGATCGACGGCAATAAACCGGATGACGATATATCGAGGGGATCGACAAATGAAAAAGGAGGCTTTGCCAGCCTCCTTCACAATCTATTCTGGCTTCACGCGCTCAACGCGCTTTTCGCTTGTTCCGCGATCCTGGCGAAAGCCGGTTTGTCGAACACGGCGATATCGGCGAGCACCTTGCGATCGATTTCTATGGCAGCCTTTTTCAGCGCATTCATGAACACGCTGTAAGTCAGGCCGCATTCGCGCGCGGCCGCATTGATGCGCGCAATCCACAACGAGCGGAACTGGCGCTTTCTTTGACGCCGATCCCGGTATTGATATTGTCCCGCTTTCATGACCGCCTGGTTGGCGATGCGGTAAACGTTTTTTCGGCGGCCGCGATAACCCTTGGCCTGCTCGAGGACTTCCTTGTGGCGCGCGCGCGCCGTTACACTGCGTTTGACTCTGGGCATGGCGGCTCCTCAGGAATATGGCAACATGGCGCGCACCTGGCGCTTGTTGGTCGCATCGACTTCCGTCGTACCGCGCAGATGACGCTTACGCTTAGTGGTTTTCTTGGTCAGGATATGGCGCAGAAAAGCCTGCGAGCGCTTTATGCTGCCGCCAGCTCGGGTCTTGAAGCGCTTGGCAGCGCCGCTTTTGGTTTTCATCTTGGGCATGACAACTCCTGTTTTAATTTGAAACCGCGCCGGGTGTTCCCTGCGGAATCTTGAATACCCGGACACGCCTCGTTGACTGCCTGCGGCAGATCACTTCTTCTTCGGCGACAACACCATCACCATTTGCCGCCCTTCCATTTTTGGAAACTGTTCGACGACGCCATAAGGTTCGAGGTCGGCCTGCACGCGCTGCACCAGCTTGAGACCGATCTCCTGATGCGCCATTTCGCGGCCGCGGAAACGCAAGGTGACTTTCGTTTTGTCGCCTTCGTCGAGGAATTTTATCAGGTTGCGCAGCTTGATCTGATAATCGCCTTCGTCGGTGCCCGGCCTGAACTTTATTTCCTTGACCTGAATCTGTTTCTGCTTGAGTTTGGCTTCGTGCCTCTTCTTGCTCTCGGCATATTTAAATTTGCCGTAATCCATGAGCCGGCACACCGGAGGCTGGGCTTGCGGCGCAATTTCCACCAGATCGACTTCAGCCTGCTCCGCCATCGCGTTGGCCGCCGTCAAGCTCATGATACCGAGCGCCTCTCCCTCTACACCTACCAGCCGCACTTCCAGGGCGTTGATCTCGCCATTGATGCGCGGCTCCTTTTCTTGAGCGATAGTCTAACCTCCAAAATAAATGTGAGGAGCGCGCGTGTCGCGAACGAGTTCGATCGCAACCCCCACACTCCTCACTAAACCGCAGCGCAGCCCTTGTGTTCGATTTCGGATTGGAACCGTGAGATAAGGTCGGGGAGACTCATCTGACCGAGATCGGCATTCGCCCGCGCGCGCACCGAAACTTTCCGCGCCGCGACTTCCTTGTCGCCGACGATCAGCTGATAGGGCAACTTCTGCAGACTGTGCTCGCGGATTTTATAGTTTATCTTCTCATTCCTCAAGTCGCAGTCGGCGCGCAGACCGGCGGCCCGCAGTTCTGCGGTCACTCCGCGCGCGTAGTCGTTCTGCGCTTCCGAGATATTCAGCACCATGACCTGAACCGGCGCCAGCCAAAACGGCAGGGCGCCCGCGTAATTTTCCAGCAGGATGCCGATGAAGCGCTCCATCGAACCCAGCACCGCGCGATGCAGCATCACTGGAAT